>NZ_JBEBPO010000005.1:0-58607 GCF_040395855.1 Herminiimonas fonticola
AACGATCCGGCACGCGAAGCGATCCATACGGTATTCCTGTATCACGCGATCAAGGCCGGCATGACGATGGGTATCGTCAACGCAGGTATGGTCGGCGTCTACGACAATCTGCCGGCCGAGTTGAAGGAACGCGTCGAAGACGTGGTGCTGAATCGTCGCGAAGATGCAACCGAGCGCATGATTGAAATCGCATCGACGCTAAAGGCTGACGACAAGAAGGAAGAAGCCACGCTGGAATGGCGCAGCGGTACTGTGCAGCAGCGCCTGGCGCATGCGCTGGTGCAAGGCATCACGCAATGGATCGTTGAAGATACGGAAGAAGCACGTCAGGAATTGCTGAAAAATGGCGGCCGGCCTATCCATGTGATCGAAGGCCCGCTGATGGATGGCATGAACATCGTCGGTGATCTGTTCGGCCAGGGCAAAATGTTCTTGCCGCAAGTCGTGAAGTCGGCGCGTGTGATGAAGCAGGCAGTCGCGCATCTGATTCCATTCATCGAAGAAGAAAAACGTTTGCTGCAGGAGCAGACCGGCGTGGTCAGCAAGCCGAAAGGAAAGATCGTCATTGCTACGGTCAAGGGCGACGTGCATGACATCGGCAAGAACATCGTGTCGGTCGTGCTGCAATGTAATAACTTCGAAGTCGTCAACATGGGCGTGATGGTGCCATGCTCGGAAATCCTCGCGAAGGCGAAGGAAGAAAACGCCGACATCATCGGCTTGTCGGGTTTGATTACGCCGTCACTGGAAGAAATGGCTTACGTTGCGAAAGAAATGCAGCGCGACGAATACTTCCGTGGCTTGAAAACACCGCTGCTGATCGGCGGTGCGACCACCAGCCGTGCGCATACCGCAGTCAAGATCGCGCACAACTACGATGGCCCGGTCGTGTATGTGCCGGATGCCTCGCGTTCGGTATCAGTCGCACAATCCTTGCTGACGCCGGAAAGTCGCGATCAGTACATCGCTGACATTGCGACCGATTACGAACGTATACGCGTACAGCATGCAAACAAGAAGGCCGTGCCCATGCTGAGCCTGACGGAGGCGCGCGCCAACAAGATGCAAGTGGAATTCACCGGAAAATATGCGCCGGTCAAACCAAAGTTCATCGGCCGTCGCGTATTCAAGAATGTCGATCTGGCGACGATTGCGCAATACATTGATTGGGGTCCGTTCTTCCAGACCTGGGATCTGGCCGGCCCCTACCCGGCGATTCTGAAGGATGAAGTGGTTGGCGATGCCGCGACCAAGGTGTTTGCCGAAGGTCAGGCCTTGCTGAAGAAAATCATCGAAGGTCGCTGGCTGACCGCCAACGGCGTGATTGCATTGCTGCCGGCAAATACCGTCAATGATGACGACATCGAGGTCTACACCGATGAAACGCGCACCCAGGTTGCGTTCACCTATTACGGTGTGCGCCAGCAAACGGTTAAGCCGATCATCGATGGCGTGCAGCGGCCGAATCAATGTCTGGCTGATTTCATTGCACCGAAATCATCCGGCATTGCTGATTACATCGGCCTGTTTGCAGTGACGGCAGGACTCGGCATCGAAAAATACGAGAAGCGTTTTGAAGAGGCCTACGACGATTATTCTTCCATCATGCTGAAGTCGCTGGCGGATCGTCTGGCCGAAGCATTTGCCGAACACTTGCATGAGCGCGTGCGTACCGATTTGTGGGGTTATGTGCCGGATGAAGCCTTGAGCAATGAAGCGATGATCAAGGAAGAATATCGCGGCATACGCCCTGCTCCCGGCTATCCGGCGTGTCCGGAACATACGGTCAAGGCCGAGATGTTCAAGACCTTGCAGGCGGAAGAAATTGGCATGATGCTGACCGATTCGTTTGCGATGTTCCCGGGTGCGGCGGTATCGGGTTTTTACTTTGCCCATCCGGAAGCAAAATACTTCGTGGTCGGCAAGATCGGCGACGATCAGGTCAAGGATATGGCGGTGCGACGCGGCGTGTCGCAGGAAGATATTGAACGCTGGCTGGCGCCTAACCTGTCTTGATCCAGTAATGAGCGGCGATGCAATATCGCCGCATCAATAAAAAAGCTGCAGGGAATTTCCTGCAGCTTTTTTTATGTGCATCGAATGAACAGATTCAAGGCAAGGGCATGCCGTCGATGAATACTTTCAATTCACCGAGTTTGAATTGCGTCCACGTTTCATTCGTGGTCAGCGGTTCGGTGACGATGATCGCGACGCGATCGCTCGGCGTCGTCACTTCGGAAAAATCCACTTTCATGTCTTCGTCGCACAGCACTGCCTCGGCAAACGGATATTGCCGCACGATGTAATGCAGATTGGTTGAGCAATGCGCGAACAGTGCCGAGCCATCCGACAGCATCATGTTGAAAGTGCCATGCGTTGCGATCTCGGCGCACAGTTTTTCAATCGCCGCGCGTAGTTGCGGCAGCGCCGGCGGGGCATCGTCAAACTGGCGACGCAATTCCTGCAGGATGTAACAGAATGCGGTTTCGCTATCGGTATTGCCGACTGGCCGATATGAGCCGTTCAATTCCGGATTGAAATCTTTCAGATCGCCGTTATGCGCGAAGACGAAATAGCGGCCCCATAGTTCACGCACGAAGGGATGGCAGTTTTCCAGTGCGACGCGGCCTTGCGTGGCCTTGCGGATGTGGGCGATGACATTCTTGGACTTGATGGGGAAGCGCCGTATCAGTTCGGCAACGGGCGATTCGATTGCGGCCTGATAATCGACAAAATGGCGCACACCCGCACCTTCAAAAAATGCGATGCCCCAGCCGTCATTGTGGGCGTCAGTGCCGCGGCTGCGTGTTGCAAAGCCGGTAAAGCTGAACACGATATCGGTGGGAACATTGCAATTCATTCCGAGAAGCTGGCACATGTGTTTCCGTTGAGGCTGTGGTTATTCTGTTAAAGCAGGATTATCGTTACAGTAGCACGACTGCGCGCCTGTCTTTACCCAGGCTGTACGCATGTCATGACGTTTTTGTCGTGTTTTACGCATAAAGATGTGAAATATTGATGACATTCCCTGTGCAATTTGCAATGTCAAAGTCCGGTCATAATCGCCAACTAGCATGAACCCAATCAAATCAACTATCGGGCGATCTATGAGCATGCGCAATTTACTGATTCAGGGCGGCACCAGTCTTGTGCAGAATACAGCAGGCGCAACCAACTGGAGTACGCAGTCGATCACGACATCGGGGACCTGCATAGATAATATCGCTGCATTGCAAAACGATGCGCTGCGCCCGCACACCGTATTTGATGCGAGCGGCTTGCTGGTGTTGCCCGGTATGGTGGATATTCATGGCGATGCGTTCGAGCGCCAGGTGCAGCCGCGGCCGGATACCGTTTTTTCCTACGAAATTGCCCTGGCCGATACCGACCGGCAACTGGTTGCCAACGGCATCACGACGGCTTGTCATGGCTTGACCTACTCATGGGAAGGTGGTTTGCGCGGACGCGAATCGGCTATCGCCCTGCTGGAACAAGTCGCGCGACAGCGCAAGACGGCGCATGCCGATCACCGTATTCATCTGCGTTTTGAGAATCACCATGTTGATGGCCTGGCCGATGCCTTGCAATGGATACAGCAGGGGCGGATCGACATTCTCGCTTTCAATGAACATCTGCCGGCGATTGCAAAAAAGGTCGCGCTGCCGGAGAAGCTGGCGGCCTATAGTGAGCGGGCGCGTTGCGATGCCGGCGCCTATCTGCGCCGTTTGCAAAAAGCGCAAGCGCGTTCGGAGCAGGTGCCGCACGTTATCGCCACGCTGGCGCAAGCCTGCCGTACACATGGCGTGCCTATGGCTTCGCACGACGATGAAACCTTCCTGCAGCGCGAGCGTTATCAGGAACTTGGCGTGATGATCAGCGAATTTCCGCGTACTGAAGAAGCATTGCTGACAGCGATGGGCCTGGACAATCAGGTTGTGATGGGGGCGCCGAATGTCCTGCTTGGGGGCAGTCATTGCGGCGGACTGGCGACCGAATATGCAGTCAGAAGCGGCATGTGCGACATGCTGGCATCCGACTATTACTATCCATCCATGTTGCATGCGGCATTCAAACTGGCACATCTGGGTTTGTGCACGCTGGCGCAGGCGTGGTGCCTGGTGGCGCAAAATCCTGCCCGTGCATTGGGGCTGGAAGATCGCGGCCATATCCGCAATGGCGGGCGTGCCGACATGGTGCTGGTTGAAGTCTCGGCGGCCGGAACGGCGCGTCTGGTGGCGACCATTGCAGCCGGCAAGCTTGTGTACTGCGCCGACCCTGCGCGCATGCATATGCCGCAGGCATATCAACTGGCTGCATGACACGACGTATGGCGCGCTATGCACTTTATTTCACGCCATCTGCCGATTCGGCATGGGGGCAGGCAGGTAGCTGCTGGCTGGGACGCGATACACGGCGGCCCGATACTGCCGAGCAGGTATCGATTCCCGGCTTGCCGAAATTATTGCTGGCCAGTCTGACGTCGGAGGCGCGGCGTTATGGTTTTCATGCCACGCTGAAAGCGCCCTTCCGTTTGCTTGATGGTTTTGACGAAACGCATGTACTTGAGATGGCGCATGCATTTTGCGCAGAGCAGAATGCCATCGTGCTGGAGCAACCGTGCGTACGCCCGCTCGACGATTTTCTAACCTTGCAGGTCAGCGGCCCGCTGGATGAAATAGGCGGCCTGGCGATGCGTTGCGTGACTTATTTCGATTTGTTGCGGGCGCCGCTGAGCAGTGTCGAACTGGCGCGACGTCGCTGTACCGGCCTGACTGCACGGCAGGAAGCCTTGCTGCAACGCTGGGGTTACGCACAGACGGAAGAATTATTCCGCTTCCACATGACATTGAGCGATGCGCTCACACAGGTGGATGCCGATGTCGTCTACGCCCTACGCAAGGCTGCCGAGCAGCATTTTGCACAGACGGCCGCAATGGCGCCGCTGGTGCTCGACGGTTTGACGATTGCGCGTGAAGAATTTCCCGGTGCGCCCTTTATTGAATGGCAGCGCATTGCGTTTTCTGCGCAGGACAAGCGCGCAACATTGCCGTCCAGCGGGCGCGTGTTCTTTTGTGTCGGCCCTTCCGGCGTCGGCAAGGATGCCTTGCTGGAATGGGTGCAGCAACATTCTTCCGCAAGCGATCGGGCGGTATTTGCGCGACGCGTGATTACCCGCCCTGCGCATTCGAATGAAATGCATGAAGTCGTCGATGTGGCGACATTCTGGCAACTGGCCGCCGGTGGCCAGTTTGCAATGGTCTGGCAAGCCAATGATTTCTGTTACGGCATCCGGCGCGGTGTTGAGGCCGACCTGAAAGCGGGACGCGATGTAATCATCAATGGTTCGCGTGCGTATATTCCGCAGTTGCGGCAGGCATTTCCCGATGCAACCGTGATCTGGATAGAAGCGAATGAAAATCTGCTGCGCGAGCGGCTGGAAGCGCGGCGCCGTGAAACGGGGCCGGCTTTGCTGAAACGTCTGAAGCGCGGCAGTGAATTCATTGCGCCCGATGAGCCGCAAGTCATACGCGTGGATAACAGTGGCCCGCTGGAAGTGGCAGGACAGCATCTGCTGAAAATATTGCGCAGTTAACTTTCTGATAGCGCGATTTTTCCGGCGTCACGAGTCGATGCAAGCGCAATCTGGCAGCGCCATAGTGCATGTCCCGAAGCCTGATATTTTTGTTCAAACGGCGTGATGGTTTGCGCAGGCGCATAGCCTTCGCAGGCAACCGTTTGCTGCGTCAACTGCTGCAGGCCGGCAGCAAATTCTTCCACGTAAATACGCCAGTTGCTGCGACATTCCAGTACGCCACCCAGTGCAACGATGGTGGGAAATACCGGATGGCCATGCCAGCGGCGCGCCAGATGCCCGATCTTCGGCCACGGATTCGGATAGAGAATGTAATGCCGGGCCAGCGCTACCCCGCTTTGCAGAAGCAGTCGCCAGTAATCCACCAGATCGGCACGCAGGCGCAGAACATTCGACGGCATTGCATGCGGCCAGTGCGTGTTGCGTGCAATGCGATCTGCCGATTGATCGACGCCGATGACAAAGTGATCCGGAAATTGCGCAGCCAGATGCAGGGTGGACAATCCGACGCCGCACGCAGCATCGAGGATCAATGGTTTTGCACCGGCCTGTTGCCATACCGTCATGCTGTGCTGAAAGGCAGCGCGATTGTAGTCAGTGATCGGTTTTTGGAATGCGTGCGCCGCATGCTTTGCCACGCGTGCATTCAATTGCTGGTGGGCTTCGTGCTGGCGGCTGATGATGAGATGAGAATTCGCGTGCATCGCGATTGAGTGAGCCGAAATGAGTGGTGAATAAATGCAAAAATGCGCTTGCAATCATTGAGCATGATAATGCAAGCGCACAAGAATGCGATCTCTTCCGCAGAAGAGAGATATGTTTAGTGGAAGATGACCGGCTGGCTCATGAATGAGCCATAGTTGTCGAGAAAATCATCGATTTCCTCCACGCTGGGTTCGGTCACTATCAAATCCTTTACGTCCCGGCGGAATAACTCTGCCTGTGCACCGGCAATGAATATTTCGCGTTTTGCCGGCTTGTCCATGATTTCATAACCGCCGAAGCGCAGGGCATCGCAATCGTCATCGACGCCGAATTCCACTACGCTGTACTGCTCGCTGTTGTAGATCACGTTCATATACTCTCCTGTTGCCTATGCAATGAAAATCATCGCGCTGATAGAGACATGGCGCAGATCGGGATAATTTCAAGACCGGAACCGAATGATCGGCCCATAACTTGGTAACGGCTTGTTACGGAGAATATTGAGTTGCACTGACGAAGATTAACAATATGATCGAAATGTCATTGTTGTTTTGTTATGCAGTGCAGGCAATGTCGCCTGTGAGTGTCAGCAGCGTGTCGTACGGTGTTTGCGTGAGGAAGAGACGCAATTGTTCGAGGTGTTCGCTGTTGGCGACGCTGATATACAAGCGTGCAGGTTTGCTGCGCAGGATGCGATTCAGGTGTACGCGCATGATCATATTGCCGGTGCAGCACATGCAGCCGGGAGCAATACGCACGATGGTCAGGAGGGAGTTGTCTGTCAGAGCATCCAGTTCGCTGCTGCCGTCGGGCAGGCCTTCCAGGATGATCGCAGTTTGCTGGTTTGCAGTGAGGTGGCCAAATATGAGAGCTTCGCGCTTGCGGGCTCCGCCGCCCGTTACCAGCGACGTCAGAGTCATAAGCCTTTTTTTGCGATCTTGCCTGGTTCAACACCGAGTTGCTTGAGTTTGCGATACAGGTGCGTGCGTTCAAGGCCGGTTTTTTCCGCCACGCGCGTCATGCTGCCGCCTTCCTGTCCCAGATGATGCTCGAAGTAGGCGCGCTCGAAAGCATCGCGCGCTTCGCGCAACGGCAGTTCAAACGAAGTGGTAAAAAATTGCGTATCGGCAGACATCAGCGATACCGGTGCGCTGGTCGGGTAGCTGATGCCGGCCAGGGGCTGGTGACTCCTGTCTGCAGATGAATGCGTATCGTTGTGGGCGATAGGCGCGCGTACCGGAATGGATGCCACGCGGGTTACTTCCTGTCCACGCGAGATGCCTTGTTGCACGGCTTTCAGGAGTTTTTGCAGCGAGATCGGCTTTTCCAGGAAATTGAGCGCACCGATGCGGGTGGCTTCAACTGCGGTGTCTATCGTTGCGTGGCCGGACATCATGATGACAGGCATGGTCAGCAAGCCATCGCGTTGCCATTCCTTGAGCAGTGTTACGCCATCGGTGTCGGGCATCCAGATATCCAGCAATACCAGATCCGGTTTTGCCGCTGCGCGCAGTTCTCTTGCCTGCTGCGCATTTTCCGCTGTTGCCACGACATGTCCTTCATCTCCCAGGATTTCCGACAGCAACTCCCGTATTCCCATTTCGTCATCAACAACTAGAATATTGGCCATCTGTTCAACTCCCTCATCATGATCGTCATCCTCTTTTGCAAGTCCTGTAGTCCAGACTTTGTCAGGAGGATAACTTTAACAGCAAAATTGCCACTTTTGCACCATTTGTACTGGTCCGGTTTTTGATGTCGATGCGCCCACCGTGCTCTTCAATGATTTTTTTCACCATTGCAAGGCCCAGTCCGGTGCCGCGCGGTTTGGATGTGATGTAGGGTTCAAACGCATGCGCGAGGATTTTCGGCGAGAAGCCGGGGCCGTTATCGGTAATCGACAGTTGTACCGCATTGTTCACGGCACCATCCGAACTTCTATAATGGATTTCTTCCGTAATAATATCAATACGCGCAGTCGATTCCTGCTTGACGTGATCGGCTACTGCATCCTGCGCATTTTGCAATAGATTGTGTATGACCTGACGCAGTTGCGTTGCATCGCCCATGACCAGCGGCAATCCTTCCGCCAGACTGGCGTGAATGATGTCGCGTTCGTCGCCGGCCAGATAGAGATGCAGAATTTCTTCAATCAGGGCATTCAGATCCAGTGGCGACAATACGGCGGGCGGCGTCTTTGCGTAGTCGCGGAAATCGTCGACCATGCGCTTCATCGCCGATACCTGGTTGACAATGGTGGCGGTGCTGCGTTCCAGTATTTGCGCATCCTGCTCGTTCAGCTTGCCTTCCAGTTTCATATGCAGGCGTTCGGCCGATAGCTGGATAGGCGTCAGCGGATTCTTGATTTCATGCGCCAGACGCCGCGCGACCTCGCCCCAGGCGATCGAGCGCTGCGCTGAAATGACATCGGAAATATCATCGAACACCACTACATAGCCGCTATCCCTGGCAGCCGGCAGGCGCGAACCGCGCGCCAGCAATGAGATATCGTTTTCCGCTTCGGCGCCGCCCATGCGGCGTGGCACATCGATCTGATGCTGCCAATGCAAGTTGTCGGGATCGGCGCCGCCGGCGGCAGATTGCGCACTTTGTTCCGAGAAGGATTGCGTGATTACTTGCGCAAATGCACTCAGGCCATCGATCTCCTGCAAGGGCTTGCCGATATGCTGGGCAAAGTCGTGCTGCAGAATACGTTCGACCGATTCATTGCAGGTCACCAGCCTGAAATGGCGATCCAGCACCATCACACCTGCCGACATATTGGCCAGCACCGATTCCAGATAGCCTTTGGCGTTTTCCAGTTCGGCGCGATTTTTTTCTACCGAGGCGCGCGCATCGGACAGTTGGCGCGTCATCGTATTGAAGGATTGCGTCAGGGTGCCGAGCTCGTCCGAGGTGGCGACGATAGGACGCGGAGAGAGATTGCCTTCTGCCACTGCCTTGGTTCCCTCGGCCAGCAGCAACAGCGGTTTGGCGAGGTCGCTGGCAATCAGGAAGGCGCCGGCAATGGCGCCGAAAATTGCCAGCAGCAATGTCAGCGTCAGCGTCACGATATAGATTTTGCGCAAGCCGGTGCGTGCGAGATAACGTTCCTGGTATTCGCTATAAGCCACGCGCAATGCTTCTGCATTGGCGGCGAGTTGCTCCGGCACCGGCTGCAGCAATTGCAGATAACGCGATTCGGATTGCAGCGACAATTCCTTGCTGGAATTCGGAATCGCAATGACTACGCGCAGCAGCAGGCTGTTCGCCGGATTGGCGGCGGAGGCGGTAATCGTATTGGTTTTGGCGTTGCTGGCGGAAGGACTGTTGTCCTGAAAATCGGTATTGCCTTCGATGACGGCGTAGGCGCGCGTCATGCGTGCCTGACGCAACATTGCAGCGGTTGGAAGATCGGGCAGCAGCGCACTGAGTCGCGACCCCGAACTGGCAATCATCTGGCCGTTGCCGCTGACAATGACTGCTTCCAGCGTCGAATTCTGGTCGCGCAGACGCGATAGCTGCGTGATCTGGGTCGCTTCCGATACGTCGGATAATTCCAGCGCCATGCTGCGTGCCTTGATCCGTAACTCATCGAGCGATGAATCGAGTGCGGAGCGGCCGAGGTTGAGACCGGATTCCAGTGCAGATTCGACACGTACGTCAAACCACGATTCGATCGAGCGCGAAACGAATTGCACGGATACCGTATAAATTACTGCACCCGGCAGGATGCCTATCATGGCGAATAACAGCACCAGCCGCGCCATCAGTTTGGAGCCGAACTTGCCGCGCTTGTAGCGTTTGTACAGGCGTATCAGCAACAGGGTAACCAGGCCCAGCAATGCGGCGGCGACGACTGCATTGAGAATCAGCAGCCACGGATAATTCCGTTCAAACAGATTGGAGTTTTCAGATGCGGAAGCGAGCAGGAACAACAGGATACTGATGACGGCACCGCCAACAACCAGTAAATAGCGAAGCAGCCGTGTCACTATCGTTCCGCCGTATAGATGAAGTGTTTCCAGTTCGAGGACAGGCGCCAATCACTGCTATTGAGCGCGTGTACCTGGAACGGCTTCGGCAACTGGGCGACGTCGAGTTGCATGCGTACTGCAACGGCATAGGACTGCCCTGCCTTTAATGCATCTTTGTCGGCCACTACCCAGCGATTGGGGCGGCGCACCAGCGATAGCGCATCGTCCAGCGTTTGAAAGCTTTGCTGCAGGCGGCCGGTAATGGCTGCGTGATACTGGCGCGTCAATACGTTGTACGAAATGCGGATGGTTTGCGAGCCGACAATTTCCTTTGCGTCAAACCAGTACCAGCGCGGCCTGGTGATTTCGATTTCCGTCGTGAAGTACAGCGGAATGCCGCGCGTCAGTGCATCTTCCAGCCCGCGGTTCAAGTCGAAGGCGAAGGTGGCGGATAAGCGGTAACCTTCGGCGCTGTCTTCCAGATGTGCCTGTTCGATTTCAATGCCATCGGCTGCACGTGCATAGCCCAGCTGCAGCGAGAACGCCAGCAGCAAGATAGTGCACAACCAGTAGAAGGGAGGAAAAAGTTTTTGTTTCACGCGTGAGAGCAGAACAATCGCCTGGCAGGTTGAAAAAGTTAAGTGAAAAGGTCAAGCTCCGGATTTTTGAAACAGGGCGTAAAACAGGCCGTCATGATCGTTTTCCGCATTTGCCGTCGGCAGCAACTGACCGGGCGCCGGCAAGCGGGTGGCACGATTACGTACCGCGAACGCTGCTGCCTGTGCTTCCGATTCCTGCGGCCATAGCGAACAAGTCACAAACAGCAATTTACCATCGGCTTGCAGCATCTGCCAAAGGTTGTCGAGAATTTGTGCTGAAATCGCTGCCAGTTGTACTGCATCGCTTTTGCGTCGCAGCCAGCGAATATCCGGATGCCGCCGCACGATGCCGGATGCGGTACATGGTACGTCGGCCAGAATGCGCTCGAAGGGTTTGCCATCCCACCAGCTGCTACTGCTGGCATCGCCGGCCAGTAAAGAGGCGTTCAATTGCAGGCGCTGCAAATTTTCGGTGATGCGCGGCAGACGGCGCTCATCGCTATCGAGTGCGGTAAGTTCAACTGCGGCAGTTTCCAGGATGTGACCGCTTTTGCCGCCCGGCGCGGCACATGCATCCAGCACGCGCATGCCGTCGCGCAGATCGAGCAGGGGCGCGGCAAGTTGAGCCGCCGCATCCTGTACCGATACCAGGCCGTCGTTGAAACCGGGAATTTGATTCACCGGCGTGGGCTGCGCCAGCCGCACGGCGACCGGGCCGATAAGGGAGGCGGCAATGCCTTGCTGTGCCAGCAGGGCGAGATAATCATTCACGCTTATCTTGCGTTGATTGACGCGCAGGGTCAGCGGCGGCGCGGCATTGCCGGCTTCGAGTATTGCCTGCCAATCACGCGGATATGCAGAACGCATGCGATCTATCCACCAGTCCGGATAATTCCAGCGCGCGAATTGCGTGCCGGCAGCACTTTTCATCAGCGCATCCCGTTCGCGCAAAAAGCGGCGCAGGATCGCGTTGACCATGCCTTTGGCATGCGCCATGTCGGTATCGGCGGCAGCTGCCGTGACGGCTTGATCGACGACTGTAAATGCGTTGTAGCGTGCGCCCGAGACTGCTTCTTCAGGATCGGAAATCAGGGCCAGCGCACAACATAGCAAACCATGCAGGATAGGCGGTTCGGTTTGCTTGGTCGTCATCGCGTTGAGCAGGGCTTCGGCACGGCCGATGTGACGCATGCAGTGATAGGAAATATCCTGAATTGCGCCGCGCGCCTGCGGCGTTGCATTGGTTTGCGCAAAAATCCTGGCCAGGGCTTGCGGCAGTGCGATGCCGCGACCGACATCGGCTACTGCCTGGGCTGCACCGTGCAAGGTAAAGGAAAGCGAATCCGGTTTTAAATGTATGGTTGTCACGTTGGATGTTGGTTGGAGCCGGTGTGTACCATGCAAGACTGCAGCCACGTTGCCGCAGCGCATGGTTTCTGGATTTTCAATGATGTGATTGTAACGGGGCCAGCCGGTGCGCGCGCATCGCGCGCGGGATAAATTGCAGAAGTTTCTTGTTTTATGTGTGAAGAGTGAATGCCGGCGCTATTCGGTCTCGGCGGAAGCGGGTTTTTTGCTGAGGGAGTGAGCGGAGTCAGTTCTGAAATGGCAACTGCTCCGCTCGTTTCATACGGGCCTTATCTCAGGACGCGCGTGGCGCCATTTAAACGCCCCACATTACATCCCGGTTTTCCGCCCGTGCGGCACGCAGCATTTCCAGCAACGGATAGGCGCGCGTTGAAAAGTGCACCGGTTCCGGTTGTTCGTGCTCGTTATCGTCACCGTCTTCGCCATGATGGGCGACGACATCACGCTTCACCGCTTCGGACGCAAAATGCGCCTTGCTTTCGATTATTTCGCCTTCCAGCAATTTGATGGCATTGTCCGTTTCTGCTGCGGTGATGACGCCGCGTTTATGATCTTTATGCAGAAGATCGAGAATGCGCTTGGCATGTTCTTCGTACATCATGACCTCGGCGGCAGCTTTGGATTTGAACGTGATCAACATGGGCAGTCTCCTTCAAGTGGACTATGACAAAACGATAGCACGATTTCAGTATGTGCTCTAGCCTTGTTATGCATGCGCTGTTTTAAATTGATGACGCAAATCGGAGCAGCGATAAATCGCTGCTAGTTCAATTTGAATGACTGGAAAAATGTGTCGACAATATCGCGTCCGACGGCTTTTTCCGGGCCGGTCACGACGAGTTGATAGACGCGTTTTTCCTTGGCAATGAAACGTGCAAACAGAATGCGCGTTTGACCGTTCGCAGTGGGCCCGGTTGCTTCTATTTCAGTGACTGCCACGGTGCCTGGCACCAGCATGGATTGCGGCATCGTCAATACTTTTTCCAGTCTGATCTTGCCGCTGATGTTGTTGACCAGTGCGGTTTTCATCGCGGTAGCGGAAACCTGTGCCTGCATGGCATCGTTCAACTCAGCAGTGCCGACGGCAAATGTCACGCCATCGACTTCCGATGCGACCATCGTCATCGAGGCGGGGATGCCGTTCAAATCGATCTTGCGTGAAAAGGTGGTCGGCTTGGTCGGCAGCGCGACGACATAGCTTGCGTTGTCGCTGTGCACTTCGCGCCAGTCGTATTTCGGCGAGCAGGCAGACAGGAAAAGAACCGTTGCAACAAGGACGGTATGACGGAACAGTGCGATGGGAAGTTTCATGTGGATGTAAGTCAAATGCAATGTGAATATGGTACCGCGCCTGCCGCTATTTTTTGCATCGATTTAAAATTGCAGGCGCGTGGAATGCTTGCTGCGTTGCCAAGCGCGTAGAATCCTTCCGGATTCTGAAGACGAACAATTCATTTTGCAACGTGTCATAAGGCGCACATCAATGGGAAAATTGCTGGCGATCGACGGTTTGAATATCGTACGGCGCGTGTACGAAGCCAATGTGGAGCCGGATACGGCGGCCAAGGCGGACGCTGCCTTGCGCCATTCGCTGGCCTCGTTCAGGAAATTGCTGGCGACGCATCAGCCCACGCATGTACTGCCGGCCTTCGATTTTGGCGGCCATACATGGCGTCATGATCTGTATCCGCAATATCGCGAAAAGCGCGAGCCGATGCCGGAAGTTTTAAAGGAACGCCTGCCGGATTTTTATATGCAACTGTCCGCGCTCGGACTCAAGGTGGTCTCCGTGCCGGAAGTGGAAGCCGACGATGTGATTGCAACAGGCGTCATGCGCTGGCTGGGCGAAGGCCGTGGCGAAACTGTCATTGCCTCCACCGACAAGGATTTGCATGTACTGATTGCGCACGGTGCGGTGATCTGGGATCACTTTAAAAGCGAATGGCACGACAGCAAATGGGTAGAGCAAAAATTCGGCGTGCCGCCGGAAATGCTGGCCGATTTGCTGGCCTTGATGGGTGATGTATCGGACAGTATTCCCGGTGTTTCCAAAGTGGGCGTCAAGACCGCTGCCAAACTGCTGCAAAGTTACGGCAATATCGAACGCATCATGACGGGTGCGGGCATACTCAAGGATAGTCTGGGCGAGAGACTGCGCAGGGATAGTGTGCAACTCGATCTTTCGCGCAAACTGGTCGAATTGAAAACCGATGTGCGCATGGGCGTGAGCTGGAATATGCTGGCATACGATGCTGCGCAGGCAGACTGAGCGCGCAAACCTTTCCCTGTTTTTAAGGCCGAATTTCTATGACTGATGTTGAGCAACTTTATATTATCCAGCAACGCAAAATGAACGCCGGCGAGAAAGATCTGCCGGTCTACGCGAAGGCGATGAGAAGCAAGGAAGGCGTCTTTGAGGGCGTCTCTTTCATACGCAATCGGGACAAGGCGACACTGATGACGCTGGCCGAGGCACAGCAAGCGGTTGCCTGGGCCAGGAAGAAAAAACCGTTGGCCGGCCTGTACGAGACCAGCATTCTTCCGGCAGCATCCTGATGCAATGTTCGGCCGGAGACGCGAGCGGCTCTGAAGGGAGAAATATGCGCAGTATTTTTTTATTGAGTCTTTTTTCTGCGACGGCGTGCATGCCAGCGACATCCGCTTTGGCTTCTTCTCCCGATGCATGGCAAGCTCTGTACAAGCAAACTGCCGATGCCTGCCTGAAAAAAAGCGCCTTGAAAAAACCGAAAATCGTGGAAGGGCCGGTGCTGTTTTCCAGTGCCATCCTGTACCGGATCAAAGGTACCTGGCCGCAGCCGCACATGAAGGGCCAGACCGGCAAAGTCTATTGCCTGCATCCGTATCCGAATGGCGCAGCTGAAATCGTTGATGCGCCTTAGTTTTGCCGGACATGTTCGTGATGTAATCATAGAACATCCTGCACTATTGTTCGCGCAAGGCCCGTCTGTATTGAATCGCTTCTGCTACATGCGCCTGCTTGATGACAGGCGAGTCAGCGAGATCGGCGATCGTGCGTGCGACTTTCAGTACGCGATGATAGGCGCGTGCCGACCAGTTCAGACGGGTCATTGCGGTGCGCAGCATCTGTTCGCCTGCTTCGTCGGGCTTGCAATGATTTTCCATCTCGCTGCCGGACAATAAATTATTGTGTTTACCCTGTCGTGCCAACTGCCGAGCGGAGGCGTGTGCCACGCGAGCGGCGACATGCGCCGACGGTTCGCCGTCGGACCGCTGGAGCAAATCATCATGCGCCACTGCACCGACTTGAATTTGCATATCGATGCGATCCAGCAAGGGACCGGAAATTTTTCCCTGGTAGCGTGTGATTACATCCGGCGTGCAACGGCATTTGTTCGACGGATGTCCGAGGTAACCACACGGACAAGGATTCATGGCGGCGATCAATTGAAATTTTGCGGGGAAATCTGCCTGTCGCGCGGCGCGTGAAATGGTGATCTGTCCCGACTCCAGCGGTTCGCGCAATACTTCCAGCACGGCGCGGCTGAATTCCGGCAATTCGTCTAAAAACAAAACGCCGCGATGTGCGAGCGAGATTTCTCCAGGTCGCGGCGTGCCCCCACCGCCAACCAGCGCCACTCCGGACGCTGTGTGATGCGGGGCCCTGTATGGGCGGATTTTCCAGCGCGCAGTGGTAAAGCCGCTGGTCAGCGAGAGGACGGCGGCCGATTCCAGTGCTTCCTCATCCGTCATTGGTGGCAGGATGCCTGCAAAGCGTGCCGCCAGCATTGACTTGCCGGTGCCTGGCGGCCCGACCATCAACATGCTGTGTCCGCCGGCCGCCGCAACTTCCAGTGCGCGTTTTGCCTGCGCCTGCCCTTTTACATCGGCCAGGTCCGGGTAACTTGGACGTGCGCTGATCGTTGTGGCAATGTGGCGTGTCAGACGCGCATCTGCATCCAATGCGGCAAAGTGGGCGCAAACCTGCAGCAGGGAATCTGCGGGCAGTATCGTAACGTCGCGCACCAGCGCGGCTTCGTCGGCATTCATGCGCGGCAAAATGAATGCGCGTGGCGGGCCGTTTTTATCGCTGTTGCGATGGATTGCAAAGGTCATCGCCAGCGCTCCGCGTATCGGACGCAGTTCGCCTGACAGCGACAACTCGCCGGCAAATTCATATTGCGCCAGTGCCTCGCCTGGTATCTGACCCGATGCGGCAAGTATGCCGAGTGCGATCGGCAGATCGAAGCGGCCGGACTCCTTGGGCAGGTCGGCTGGGGCCAGGTTGACGGTGATTCTGCGGGCGGGAAACTCAAAGCCGGCGTTCTGCAAGGCGGCGCGCACGCGATCCTTGGATTCCTTGACTTCGGTTTCCGGTAAACCAACGATGGTGAATTGCGGCAATCCATTTGCCAGGTGGACTTCTACCGTCACTTCCGGCGCGAGCATGCCCGCCAGTGCACGACTCTTCAGGACAGCCAGGCTCATGAAATTCCTTTTTAGGATTCAGTGCAATCGTTGCTGCAATCAGTGTTTGTCGTGCCTGTGGTGTTCAAGAAGGGTAATGGCCGCTTTCACGATCGCGAACATCAGTGCCCGCTCCTTGCTTGGATGATCCGAAATATGCACCACTGTTGTGCCGATATGGATAGCTTTGCCATGCGGATCGTCAGGCAGGTGCTGGTAGGCAATGTTCAGTTCGTATTCTGCAATCAGGGGGCCGCAGGCTTGCCAGTCGCGCGTCCATTTGGGTAAAACGGTGGTGTTTTCCCACAGGGAGCCTGCGCTTTCACAAAATTCTTCGACATTATGATGACCCAGCAACTGCGCCAGATGACGCTCCCTGGATACGCAACTGCGGAAATATTCTTCATCGCTCATACGCATGGCGTCACCTGTCCCCGAAATATCTCTGCTGAGCAGTCTTGTTGGCTGTAGCCGTATGCTTATTTTTTCAGTTGCGCTTCCAGTGCCGCGACCTGTGCTTCCAGTGCTTCCAGTTTGGCGCGGGTAGTGGCGAGCACTTGTGCCTGGGTATCAAACTCTTCACGCGTGACCAGATCCAGTTTGGAAAAACCCTGACTCATCATCGCCTTCACATTTTTTTCGATGTCCTTGACAGGTGAGTTTTCCAAAACCTGATTGACCTTCTCTTGCATATCGTTAAAAAAATTGAACTTGTCCATACAAAAACCTCTTTAAAAAACGGATTATTTCGGATTATTGGGCACCAATAAAGTGCAATTCATGCGAATGCGCGCTAGGAAAGTGCATATTCAAAGGTGGGAATGCGCCCAAATAGTATTGGACAACGATTAATAGTAAAAATGATAATACATCCTGTCTAAAAAAGCTGGCATGAGTCCTGCTAAATGTAGATCGAGGACAACCAATTTCGGGTTCTACATTTAACTTTAAAGGGAATATCATGAAAAAACTAATTCTTGCCGCAGCGGTAATGAGTGCGTTTGCTGGTAGTCTGGCTCACGCAGAAGAAGCCATTCCGGAACATACTTTTACCGGCAATGTTACCTTGGCGACCGATTATCGTTTTCGCGGCCTTTCCCAAACATTTAAAGAGCCTACCATCCAGGGCGGTTTCGATTACGCACATTCGAGCGGCTTCTATGTCGGCAACTGGAACTCGAATGTAGATACCAGCGCGATCAATAACGGCAACATTGAAATGGATCTGTACGGCGGCTACAAATTCGCCATCGCGCCTGACCTGACCGGTGATGTCGGTGTACTGCATTATTACTACCCGGGCGCAGAAACTGCCGCCGGCAAAAGCATCAACACCACCGAAGTCTATGTCGGTGCAACGTACAAATGGTTCTCGGCAAAATACAGTCATGCCGTTTCCGATTTCTTCGGCGTAGATAACAGCAAGGGTTCGGGCTACCTCGATCTTGGCGCTGCTTTCGAAGTTGCTGAAAAAACGACTTTGAGCTTCCACGTCGGTCGTCAAAAAGTGCGTCATAACAGCGCTTCTGATTACACCGATTACAAAGTTGGCATCGCACGCGACTTTGGTTTTGCAACGATCAGCCTGGCCGCAATCGGCACCAATGCCAAGGATGACTTGCCATTGACAAAAGGTGCAAAAACCAAAAAAACCGGCGATACCACCGCTGTATTATCCATCTCCAAAGCGTTTTAATTCAACTACGTAAGAGGTTCACATGAAACTGATTACTGCCATTATCAAGCCCTTCAAGCTGGATGAAGTGCGGGAAGCCTTGTCCGCGATCGGCGTGCAAGGGATCACCGTGACGGAAGTCAAAGGCTTTGGCCGCCAAAAAGGTCATACCGAGCTGTATCGCGGTGCGGAATATGTGGTGGATTTCCTGCCTAAAACGAAGATCGAAGCAGCGGTCGATGACGCGATTGTCGATCGCGCCATTGAGGCAATCGAAACGGCGGCCAGAACCGGCAAAATCGGCGACGGCAAGATTTTCGTCTACGACCTGCAGCAAGTCGTTCGCATCCGCACCGGCGAAACCGGTAAAGAAGCACTTTAAGGGGAATGAGATGAGTATCAAGAAAATATTCGCAAGCGCCCTGGCGACAGGTGCTTTGTTGCTTGCCGTGGGTTTTGCGGCACCGGCCATTGCAGAAGAAGCGACTGCGCCGGCTGCAAGCGCAACGGTGGCGGCTCCTGCCCCTGCAGCGGCTGAAGCTCCGGCTCCTGCGGCAGCCGCAGAAGCGCCAGCCGCTGCGCCTGCGCCAGTGTTGAACACGGGCGATACGGCGTGGATGCTGACGTCGACCATGCTCGTCATCCTGATGACGATCCCTGGTCTGGCATTGTTTTACGGCGGCCTCGGGCGGTCGAAAAACATGTTGTCGGTATTGATGCAGGTGTTCGTTCTGTTCGCGCTGATTACCGTTTTATGGGCTATCTATGGTTACAGCATGGTCTTCGCGGGTGGCGGTTCGTTCTACGGCTCGTTCGAGAAGCTGTTCCTCAGCGGGATCAAGCCTGACACGCTTTCGGGCACCATTCCTGAATATGTATTCGTTGCCTTCCAGTCGACTTTTGCGGCCATTACCTGCGCGCTGGTTGTCGGTGCGTTTGCAGAGCGCATGAAATTTGCTGCGGTGGTTGCCTTCTCGGTGCTGTGGTTCACCTTCAGCTACATCCCGGTTGCGCATATGGTCTGGGCTGCAGGCGGCTTGCTGTTTGTGGAAGGCGCCCTCGACTTTGCCGGCGGTACGGTGGTGCATATCAATGCAGGTATTGCAGGTCTGGTTGGTGCCTATATGGTGGGCAAGCGTGTCGGTTTCGGCAAGGAAGCGATGCCTCCGCATTCGCTGACCCTGACGATGGTTGGCGCTTCCCTGCTGTGGGTGGGCTGGTTCGGTTTCAACGCCGGTTCTGCTCTGGGCGCAAACGGCATTGCCGGTCTGGCCTTCATCAATACCATCCTGGCAACAGGTGCAGCGACCTTGTCATGGATAGGCGCTGAGGCCGTGCTCAAAGGCAAGGCCTCCATGCTGGGCGCAGCTTCCGGTGCGGTTGCCGGTCTGGTTGCGGTCACACCTGCGGCCGGTTTCGTCGGTCCTATGGGCGCCATCGTGCTCGGTTTGCTGGCTGGCGTAATCTGCCTGTGGGGTGTAAGCGGTCTGAAACGCATGCTGGGTGCAGATGATGCATTCGACGTGTTCGGCGTCCATGGTGTAGGCGGTATCTTCGGTGCCATCATGACCGGCGTGCTGGCAGCGCCTTCGCTGGGTGGCACGGGTGCAGCTGACTATGCAATGGCGCATCAGTTGATGGTGCAGGTCAAGGGCGTGCTGATTACGATCGTCTGGTCCGGTATCGTTGCCTTTGTTGCCTACAAACTGGTCGACATGGTCATCGGTCTGCGTGTGGCTGATGAAGCAGAACGCGAAGGCCTGGATATCAGCAGCCACGGCGAGTCCGCTTATCACTCGTAATTGCTTCCCTGTCCCGTACGCGGGTTTGCAAAAGCGCCTCCTTGTGGGGCGCTTTTTTTATTTGGGGCTTTTAAATTACTGTTTTGCCCTCATCTGAACATGCCAAATTGAATGAATATGATGGACGGATCAAGCACGTATTTGTTGTTTCCCGTTTAAAATCAGTCTCAATTAACGATAAGTTCAGCAAAAAGGTTTATATGGTTCCGCATCTCGTCACGGCCTTGAACGGTCCGTTGCTCGACCTTGAGAAAAAGATTCTTACCGCTACGCCAGCCATCGAGCGCTGGTTCCGGCTGGAGTGGCAGGAACATACGCCGCCTTTTTATTGTTCAGTCGATCTGCGCAATGCCGGCTTCAAGCTGGCGCCGGTGGATACCAATTTGTTCCCCGGCGGCTTCAATAATCTGTCGCCCGAGATGCTGCCGCTGGCGGTGCAGGCTGCCATGGCGGCCATCGAGAAGTACTGCCCGGATGCCAAGAATCTGCTGCTGATTCCGGAAGGCCACACGCGCAATACCTTCTATCTGCAAAACGTCGCACGCCTGATACAGATTTTCCGTCAAACCGGTTTGAATGTGCGCCTTGGTTCGCTGTCGCCTGATATAACGGCGCCGACGCCTATCGAGCTGCCGGATGGCACCACGCTGACGCTGGAGCCACTGGAGCGTTCGCATAACGGCCGTCGCCTCGGCCTGAAGAATTTCGATCCGTGCACGATCCTGTTGAATAATGATTTGTCGTCCGGTCTGCCGGCCATTCTGGAAAATCTGAATGAACAGAATCTGTTGCCGCCTTTACATGCAGGTTGGGCGGTGCGTCGCAAGACCAATCACTTTGCCGCCTACGATGAAGTGGTCAAGAAATTTGCCAAGATGATCGATGTCGATCCCTGGATGCTGAATCCGTATTTCATGAAATGCGACAACGTCAATTTCAATGAAAACACTGGTGAAGACTGCCTGGCATCGAATGTCGATACGCTGCTGGCGAAGATGCGCAAGAAGTACAAGGAATACGGCATCAAGGAAAAACCCTTCGTGATCGTCAAGGCCGATGCCGGCACTTACGGCATGGGCATCATGACCGTGCACGATGCCAGCGAAGTCAAGGATTTGAACCGCAAGCAACGCAACAAGATGGCGGTCATCAAGGATGGCCTGGAAGTGACCGATGTGATCATCCAGGAAGGCGTGCCTACCTTCGAGCATATCAATGAGTCGGTAGCCGAACCGGTCGTGTACATGATCGATCGCTACGTGGTCGGCGGTTTTTATCGTGTACATGCCGATCGCGGCAACGATGAAAATCTGAATGCGCCGGGCGCGCACTTCGTGCCGCTGGCGTTTGCCCATCAGCATGCGCTGCCTGATTATCAGGCCAAGCCGGGAACGGCTGCACCGAACCGTTTTTATATCTACGGCGTGGTGGCACGACTGGCCTTGCTGGCAGCCTCGCTGGAAATGGAAAAAACCGATCCGAATCCGGAAGTGTACTGAGGCAGTTGCCGGCTGCCACGCCTGTCTGTTCGAGCAGATGGTTCGCATGGCGCCACAATGATGGAATGCAAATACGGATGCAGTCGCTAAACAAAAACCTGTCGGGCAAGTTTTGCCGACCCTATGATTTTTCAGGATGTGCCGGATGAAAATAGCTTTCGCATGCGATCCGCTGGATGGCTTCAAGATTTACAAGGACACCACCTACGCGATGATGAGCGAAGCCGCGCGCCGCGGCCATGCGATTCACGTGTTTCAGCACAAGGACATGGCCTTCGAGGCGGGCAAGGTCATCGCCAATGTGGCGCGCGTCACATTGACCGGAGATGACAAGGACTGGTACCGGATGGAAGCACCGGTGGCGCAGGAATTGACAGCCTTCGATGCGATTCTGGAGCGCACCGATCCGCCCTTCAACATGGAATATATCTACGCGACCTATCTGCTGGAGCTGGCAGAAAAACAGGGCGCGCGTATTTTCAACAAGCCGGAAGCGATCCGCAGCTTCAATGAAAAGCTGGCCATTGCGCAATTCCCGCAGTACATCGCACCGACGCTGGTGACCAGCGATGCAGCGCGCATACGCGCCTTCCATCAAGTGCATGGCGACATCATCCTCAAGCCGCTGGACGGCATGGGCGGCGCAGGCATTTTCCGCGTCATGAACGATGCACTCAATCTCGGCTCCATCATCGAAACGCTGACTGAAAACGGCCGTCAAACCATCATGGTGCAGCGTTATATTCCGGAGATCACGCAAGGCGACAAACGCATTTTGTTGATAGGCGGCGAAGTCGTGCCGTATTGCCTGGCGCGGATACCGCAAGGAACTGAAATACGCGGCAATCTGGCGGTAGGCGGGGTCGGCGTGGCGCGCGAAATATCGGCGCGCGATCGCGAAATCGCTGTAGCGCTGGGGCCAATTCTTTTAAAAAGAGGCTTGTTGCTGGTAGGATTGGATGCAATTGGCGACTACATGACCGAATTGAATGTGACCAGCCCGACCTGCTTCCAGGAAATCAGGCAGCAAACCGGTTTCGATGTTGCAGCGATGTTTGTCGATGCGCTGGAAAAGCATGCAGAAACATGGAATTAATGAGGAAGTGACAGACATTGTCGGAAGTTTTGAAAATGCTGTTGTGAAAAATTTGCGAATCGAATAAATCTGATGGTCGGTATTCTGTTGATGACACATGCACCTTTGGGACAAGCCTTTATTGCAGCGGCTACCCATGTGTTTCGCGCGCGCCCGGAAAAGCTGGATGCGATTGATGTCAATGCCGATCAGGATACGCATGAAGTCGAGCAACTGGCCAAGCAGGCCATTGCCGGCCTGAATGACGGTTCCGGCGTGCTGGTCATTACCGATGTCATGGGCGGTACGCCGTCGAATTGCACACTGGGTTTGTGCAATGTAGAGAATGTGGCAGTGATCGCCGGCATCAGTTTGCCGATGTTGTTGCGCGCGATTACTTATCGGCAGGATACGCTGGACGTCGTGGTGGAAATGGCGCTGGCCGGTGGGCAGGGAGGCGCGGTCAGGGTAGACAACCGCGTGCGGCTGGCACCAAATTGATTTTAAATAATTCTTATAAGAAAAATGATTGAACAAGAAATCGAAATTATCAACAAGCTCGGCCTGCATGCGCGGGCTTCTGCCAAACTGACGCAACTCGCTGCCAGGTATAAAAGTGAAGTCTGGATGACGCGCAACAAGCGTCGCGTGAATGCCAAATCCATCATGGGCGTGATGATGCTGGCAGCCGGCAAGGGTTCCAAGGTAATGCTGGAAACCAACGGCCCGGATGAAAGAGAGTGTTTCGATGCTCTCGAATGCCTGATTCAAGACAAGTTCGGCGAAGGCGAGTAAGTCGGCATGCGCGGCAGGTCTTGTATTTGCTCGCTGCCGCCCACATCGCTCTGTTTTGATATTGCCTTCCGCTGCCACTGATACGGACTGACTTCGATGACTTCTTTCACGCTACACGGCATTCCGGTCTCGCGCGGCATCGCGATCGGCCGCGCGCATATACTCGCTCCCGCTGCACTCGATGTACAACATTACCTGATCGCTGATGATCAGGTGGAAGCTGAAGTCGCGCGTTTGAAATGTGCGATTACCTCGGTGCATGCCGAACTGCAAAACATCTGGAATGAATTGCCGGCCGATGCGCCGTCCGAGTTGGGTGCATTCATTGACGTGCATGCGTTGATTTTGTCCGACCCGATGATTTCCGAAATGCCGCTCGATATCATTCGTTCGCGTTACTACAATGCCGAATGGGCGCTGGTCACGCAGATTGAGGAATTGTCGGCACAGTTTGAAGAGATAGAAGATACCTACCTGCGTGAACGCAAGTCGGATATTCAGCAGGTTGGCGAACGTGTTTTGAAAGCGCTGACCGGCAGCGCCAGCCTCCTGCCCAAGGGCGACGGCGCGGAAGGCGGCGCCAGCATGATCGTCGTGGCGCGCGACATTTCACCGGCCGATATGCTGCAATTTCGCCATAGCGCATTCAGCGGCTTCATTACCGATCTCGGCGGTCAGAACTCGCACACCGCCATCGTTGCACGCAGTCTTGATATTCCCGCCACGGTTGGTGTGTCGAATGCGTCGACGCTGATCGACCAGGGTGACTGGCTGATCATTGACGGCGACGCCGGCGTGGTGGTGGTGGCACCCAACTCGGTCGTGCTCGACCAGTATCGCGAGAAGCAGGCGCGCCAGGTGCGCGAACGCAAGAAACTCGGCAGGCTGAAAAAGATGCCGTCGGTGACGCTGGACGGCACGCCGATTACCTTGTTGGCGAATATCGAATTCCCTGACGATTGCGGTCACGCGATGGATGCGGGCGCGCACGGCGTAGGTTTGTTCCGCTCTGAATTTTTATTCATGGGACGCACCGGCCATGCCCATCAGTTGCCGTCTGAAGACGAGCAATTCGAATCGTATAAAAAAGCCGTGGTTGCAATGAAGGGCCGGCCGGTCACGATACGCACGCTGGATATCGGTGCCGACAAGCCTATGGATTTTTCCGAGCAGACGGCGTTGAATCCGGCGCTGGGTTTGCGCGCGATTCGATTCTGCCTGTCCGAACCGCAGATGTTTCTGACGCAATTGCGCGCGATTCTGCGCGCTTCCGCTTTCGGTCCGATCAAGCTGCTGGTGCCAATGCTGGCGCATGCGTTTGAAATCGATCAAACGCTGCTGATGATAGAGCAGGCAAAAGCGCAGTTGCGGGAACAGAAAATCAAGTTCGACGCAGACCTGCCGGTAGGCGCGATGATAGAAATTCCTGCCGCTGCGCTGTCGCTGCCGATGTTCATCAAGCGCCTGGATTTTCTGTCGCTGGGCACCAACGATTTGATTCAATATGCGCTGGCGATCGATCGCGTCGATCATGAAGTGGCGCATCTGTACAACCCGCTGCATCCGGCCGTGCTGTACCTGATCTCGACGACCATCGCGATGGCTGCGAAAGCAGGCGTGCCGATTTCGGTATGCGGTGAAATGGCCGGCGATATACAGATGACGCGTTTGCTGCTGGGGATGGGTTTGCGGGAGTTTTCCATGCATCCGTCGCAACTGCTGGCGGTGAAGAATGAAGTTCTCAACAGCGATCTGAACGCGCTGGCGCCGCTGATGCGCAAGATCGTGCGCAGCTTCGAGCAGGAAGAAATTATTGCGGCGGTCGAACGTTTGCGTGTGGTGTAAAGGCGGCGCGCATAGCAATCCTGCTTGCACAAGGCGCCGTTACACCACCCCCAGCCATCCCAGAATCGCACCGCCGGCCAGCAGCCATAGAATCCCGATGCGGGTTTTCAGTATCAGGATGACGGTGATGAAGGTGAGCAGCCAGAGCGGCCAGTCTTCGCGGAATGTATTTTGCGTACTGGCCATGATCCAGCCGGTAGCCAGCACCAAGCCGACCACCACCGGCCCCATACCCAGCTTGAATGCACGCACCGCACGCAGTTGACGATTGCGATGTACCCAGCGCGTTGCCATATAGGTGAACGCCGTGCTGGGCAGCAGCAGGCCGACCATGCATAGCGCCATGCCGAGAAAACCGTTGGCCATGCCGCCGGCGTTCAAGCCTATGTTCCATCCCATCAATGCAACGAACAGAATATTGGGCCCGGGCGCAGCCTGTGCGATCGTGATCGAGTTGCTGAATTGCGGATCGGTCAGCCAGTGCTGCTCGGCGACCAGATAGCGGTGCATTTCCGGCGCCGATGCCAGCGCGCCGCCCAGCGACAGCAGCGACAGGGACATGAAGTGCAGGAACAGATGCACCCAATCGGTGGTTTGCAATGAAAGCTGCAGGGTCTGGCTCATGACGCCAGCTTTCGGTAAGCCAGTATGCAACCGAGAATGCCGAGGCCGAACAGCGGGTAGGCCAGCGGCAGCCGAAGCAAGGCAACGGCGGTAAAACACGCCAGGCTCAAGACACCGCAGACGTACGGCCCCAATGGATTGTTTTTCAAGCCGCGTATCAGTCTGATGCCAGTTGCCAGGATCAATCCTGCCGCGACGGCGCCCATCGCGCGCAGTGCGTGCGCCACTTGCGGATGATTGGAGTAAGGTGCATACACGATGGCGATGATCATGATCAGCATCAGCGGCAGCGTCAGCATGCCAGCAAATGCGGCGAGCGCGCCCGGCAGGCCGAAATAGCGGCCACCGATGATGAGCGACATGTTGACGACATTCGGGCCCGGCATGATTTGCGCGACCGCCCAGTCTTCAACAAATTCTTCCTGCGTCATCCATTTCTTTTTTTCCACCAGCTCGCGCTGCACAACCGCCAGCACGCCGCCGAATCCCTGCAGTGCGAGTATGGTGAAGGAAAAAAACAGGTCGGCCAGGGATTGCGGGCGCGGCCCTTCGTGTAGCGGACGTTCGTCGGTTTGCAGGATATCCATTCAATCCGGAAAGAAGGGCAACTGAATCACGCGGTCGCGATGACTATCGCTTCCGGCCAGCTGGCAGTTTAGCATCCTGTGCACTTGCGCTGAATGGCGGCTGCTGCAACACGACAGATTTCTATTGTGCGCATGGCTGAAATTATCATTTTTATACGCCGCCAGCCGACTGCAGCGACGTGCAACAATGACAAAACCCTATGACCTGCGTTTGACGGCACGGGGCGACTTGTTTATTCTTACGTCATGGCGCCGATTTGACATCAGCTTGCGGGCGCATAATAAATACGGCTAAAGCGTGCTCATTGTTTGAGTCTCGAATTTAGCCCGGTAAGCTGCTGCTTTCGGGCTTTTTTGTTTTTTGTAATGCCAGAGAATGCCGGTGTCCCTGACTGCCTTCTTCTCCTGAATAGATAACATGACCTCTCTCGGAATCGTTGCGCCGCAATCCATGTTTTTTTCCACGCCGCTGCCTTTGCAGAGCGGCGCGGAAATTACCGACTACACGCTGGTCTATGAAACCTATGGCACGCTGAATGCCGATCATTCCAATGCCGTGCTGGTGTGCCATGCGCTGAATGCCTCGCACCATGTGGCCGGCAGCTACAGCGAAGACGCCAGCACCAAGGGCTGGTGGGACAATATGGTGGGTCCGGGCAAGCCGCTCGATACCGATAGATTTTTTGTCATCGGCGTCAACAATCTGGGCTCCTGCTTCGGTTCTACCGGCCCCATGCATGCGAATCCGGCTACCGGCAAACCGTATGGCGCGCACTTCCCCGTAGTGACGGTGGAAGATTGGGTGCAGTCGCAGGCGCGACTGGCCGATGCGCTGGGCATTCAGCAGTTCGCCGCGGTGATGGGCGGTTCTCTCGGCGGCATGCAGGCGCTGGCATGGAGCATCCTGTTCCCGGAACGCTTGCGTCATTGCGTGGTGGTTGCCTCGACCCCCAAGCTGACGGCGCAGAACATTGCCTTCGACGATGTGGCGCGGCAGGCGATTCTGACCGATCCCGATTATCACGGTGGCGATTATTACGCGCATGGCGTGGTGCCGAAAAACGGCTTGCGCGTGGCGCGCATGCTGGGCCACATCACCTATCTGTCGGACGACGACATGGCGGTGAAATTCGGCCGCGACCTGCGCTCCGGCAGTTACCAATTCGGCTTCGGCATCGATTTTGAAATTGAATCGTATCTGCGCTACCAGGGCGACAAGTTTTCCGAATACTTTGATGCCAATACTTATCTGCTGATCACCAAGGCGCTCGATTATTTCGATCCGGCCAAGGATTTCGGCGGCGATCTGACCAGGACTTTATCGAACACGCGCGCGCAGTTTTTGCTGGTATCGTTTTCGACCGACTGGCGCTTCGCGCCCGAGCGCAGCCATGAAATGGTGCAGGCGCTGGTCAATAACAAGCGTACGGTTACCTATGCGGAAATCGATGCGCCGCACGGCCACGATGCCTTCCTGCTCGACGATGCGCGCTACATGAGCGTGGTGCGGGCGTACTTTGAACGTGCGTACAAGGAAATCGACGGCGGCAGTCTGAAAGCGGGAGCGCAGGTATGAATTTTGAACAATTAAGCGCACTGCGTCCCGATCTGGCCTTCATTGCGCACTGGGTCGGTAACGGCAAGCAGGTGCTCGATCTGGGTTGCGGCGATGGCGTGATGCTGGACTATCTGCAAACCGACAAGCAATGCAGCGGTTACGGGATTGAAATCGATGACGACAAAATTCCGGAATGCGTGCAGCGCGGCGTTTCGGTGATTCAACGCGATCTGGAAGCGGGCCTGGCGATTTTTGCCGACGATGCCTTCGATGCCGTGCTGTGTTTGTCTGCGCTGCAAATGATGAAGGATGTCGAAGGCGTGCTGCGCGATATTTCGCGTGTCGGTCGCGAAGCGATTGTTTCCTTCCCTAATTTTGCCTACTGGCCGCACCGGATTGCGCTGTTGCGCGGTCGTATGCCGGTATCAAAAAGCCTGCCGTATGAATGGTACGACACGCCTAATCTGCGTTGCGCAACGATCAAGGATTTTGAAGAGCTGGCGAATGAGGTCGGGCTGGAAGTGATCGAATGCGTGGCTTTGCAGGATGGGCAGCCGGTTTCCTTCCTGCCGAACTGGCGCGGCAGCCTGGCGGTATTCCGCCTGCGCAAGAAGTAGCCGCTGCTTTTTACTGCTCGCTACGCGCGGTACTGGTTTGCGTTCTGGCGGCCAGCCATAACAGGATGATCACCGGCACACCGAGCAAGGCGGTAGCGATGAAAAAATTGCTGTAGCCGTAAGCATCGACATAGGTGCCGGAATAGCCGGCGAGGAATTTCGGCAGCAGCAGCATCATCGAACTCAACAGCGCATATTGCGTGGCCGAGTAATCGACATTGGTCAGGCTGGACAGATAGGCGATGAACGCCGCGCTGGCAATGCCGCCGGCCAGGTTGTCGGCAGAAATCACCAGCACCAGCATGCTGACATCGTGGCCATGACCTGCCAGCCAGGCAAACAGCAGATTGCTGGCAGAGCTCAATACCGCACCCAGCGTCAGAATACGCATCATGCCGAAGCGCATCGACAGCGCGCCGCCTATGAAGGCGCCGAGCAGCGTCATCACGATGCCAAAGATCTTGGTCACCGCCGCCACTTCATCCTTGCTGTAACCCATATCGACATAAAACGGATTCGCCATGATGCCCATCACCACATCGCTGATGCGGTAAATGGCAATCAGTGCCAGGATCAGCACCGCCTGCCAGCGATAGCGCAGGATGAAATCGCGAAACGGGCCGATCACCACATCGTTCAGCCAGGCCGCAGCATTGCGTGCCGGCGGCAAGATGCGTCGCACCGGTTCGGTGGAGAACAGCACGGTCAGCACGCCGACCGCCATCGAGGCGGCCATCGCCAGATAAGCGACGTGCCAGGCGCCGGCCTGATAAGTGCCGCCATCGATGACTTCAGCGCGCGCCGCAATCCACAGTACGCCGGCACCCGCCCAGATCATCGCCAGCCGGTAACCGGTTTGATAGCCAGCCGCCAGCGCGGCCTGGCGATCGGTATCGGCTGATTCGATGCGAAAGGCATCCAGCGCGATATCCTGGGTGGCAGAGCCGAAGGCAACCATCAGCGCGCACCAGACCACGGGTTGCAGGTCCAGACGCGGATCGTTGAAGGCCATGCCGATCAAACCGGCGATGATGGCGCCCTGCGACAGCAGCAGCCAGCTGCGGCGGCGTCCCAGCCAGCGCGTCAGGAATGGAATCGGCATGCGATCGACCAGCGGCGCCCACGCCCATTTGAATGCATACGCCAGGCCGACCCAGCTCAGGTAGCCGATGGTGCTGCGATCTATGCCGGCTTCGCGCAGCCAGAAGCTGAGCGTGCCCAACACCAGCATCAGCGGCAGGCCGGCGGAAAAACCCAGCAGCAACATGCGTACGGTGGCCGGTTCGCGGTAGACCTTGAGTGTGTCTGCCCATGAGTGCCCTTGCGTACCGCTGTTGCGAAAAATCATGCTGCCTGCCTAGTTTGAGTGGAGTGTCGGGCTGTCGCCGACAGGAACAGATGCTGACACAAGAGCCGGCATGCGACAAGAGCGGAGATGTACGAATGGAAGGTGCAGCTGAAATGCAGCCCGGCACATGCCGGGCTGCTTCAAGCCGTTGTCAGGGTGATGGAAAAGTGCGGCGGGATGGGAAAGTTTATCCGCGCACCTTTGCCAGCACGTCGCGCAAGGTGACCGCCAGTTCCTCGGCCTTGAACTTGGCGGCGTAGGCATCGGCTCCCGCACCGTGCACGTGCACTTCGTTGCTGGTGCCGGACAGCGAGGAGTGAATCACGACCGGGATTTTTTTGAAGCGTGCATCGCCCTTGATTTTCTTGGTCAGGGTAAAGCCGTCCATCTCCGGCATTTCAAGATCGGTCAGTACCAGCGCCACTTTATCGCTGATGTCTTTGCCTTCTTTTTTTGCCGCATCACTCAACTCGTTCAGCTTCTGCCACGCTTCCAGCCCGGTTTTTGTCATGACATAGGGAAGGCTCATGGCGTCCAGGCAACCGCCGATCAGCATCCTTGCCGAGGAGGAATCATCGGCCGCGAGGATCATCGTTCCCGGCGGCAGGATAGTCGAATTGTCTATGGCATCCGGATCGATATCTGTCATGCCGGATGGCATCACGGTGCGCAAAATCTGTTCGACATCCAGTACCTGTGCCAGTCGCGTATTGTTCAGGTCGGCATCGAGTTGTGCAATGCTGGTGATGGTGCCGCGACCGGCTGCGGCGCCTTCGGCTGCCCGCACCTGACTCCAGTTCAGGCGTACGATTTCATCGACTTCTTCCACCGCAAAACCCTGTACCGTGCGGCCGAATTCGGTCACCATCAGGATGTTCAGCCCGGTGGCCGGTTTGCATCCGAGCGCGGCCGGCAAATCGATGACGGGAATCAGCTGGCCGCGAATATTTGCCATGCCCAGCATGTGCGGTGGTGAATTGGCGATCGAATTTACCGCCGGCATGGCCATCAATTCGCGCAGCTTGAAGACGTTGATGCCGTAAATTTCACTCTGTTCGGAATGCGGAGAGACACCCAGGCGAAACAGCATCAGCTCGAATTTGTTATTTGAGGTCAGGGCCGAGCGTTCGTCGATTTCATTTTGTGTTGCGTCCATCGTGTCTCCATTATTTTTATCGGCGGCGATTTTTTGCTTTCGCCTGTCGTCGTTTTGCACTTCATTTTGCGCCAAAATGCGTGAGATGAAGGTTAAATCTTATGTCATGTGCATTGCGGTTTATCATGAGCCCTTCCTTTCTGTCTTTTTCAAACAACTTATTGCATGTTGATCATCACTATTAAACAGGGCAAGGAAAAAAGCCTGCTCGAACGCCAACCCTGGATCTATGCCTCGGCAGTCGAACGGGTGGACGGCAAGCCGGCCGAACGGTTTAAATCCGGTGCCACCGCACTGGTTCATTCTTCTTCGGGAAAATTCCTCGCACGCGCCGCCCATGCGCCGAAATCGCAGATACGCGCCCGGGTCTGGAGCTTCGATCAAAACGAACCTATCGATCATGCGCTGATCAAGCGGCGCGTCAAAACCGCCGTGCACAAACGGATAGATGCTGCCAAGGGAAAAAGAATAGGCGCGGCCAAACGACTGCCCTTGATCATAGGTGACGAAGACGGATTGTCGGGCCTGGTGGTTGATTGGTATGGCGATCAAAACGGTTTCCTGATTTGCGAGTTTCAGTCGGCCGGTGTGGATGCGTGGAAGGTCGCGATCGTGCAATCGCTGATGGCGGAAACCGGTTGTGTGAATGTCTATGAACGTGCCGACGAACTGATACGCAAAGGCGAGGGTTTGCCGGTGACGTACGGTGTGCTGGCCGGCGATGAGCCGCCGGACGATATGCTGCTGACGGAAAACGGCGTGCGCTATGCGCTCGATCTTAAAACCGGCGAGAAAAAGTTTTTTAAATAAAGGTTTTTCAAAAAATGCGCAATCAAGAATTCTGGTCCGGTTCCGGTTTTGCCCTGACACAGTGCGACGAAGATGGCCGCCTGCTGTTGAGCGACGCTTTGCTCAGTGCCTGGTGGCACAGACCGGAAGTCGCACCGATCGCAGAATCCTGCGAGCATGAACGCAGCCTGCATGCAGCCTTGCTGGCCGCGCCGCGCCGTGCGGTCACGGAAGCCGAGCTGGCCGCGTTGCAGGACGAGGATGCGCGCGACAATTACCGCGTGTTGCTGGCGTGGCGCGATCGCCTGCTGGCCGCGCCTACGCTGGAAGCCGCCTATCTCGATATATTCCGCGCCGGCACGGTGACGGCGCCGCCGGTTTTTATCGACCAGCTGGCGCAGATGATCGTGCATGGCATGCTGGCAGACAGCGAAGACGCCTTGCAGGTGCGCGCTGCTGAATTGTTTTTTCGCCCGCAAAAAGTGGCGCTTGAAGATGGTGCCGTCATGCTGGCCGATGCGGCGACGGTGGATCTGCATGCCAGCGGCGGCAACTATGGCGATATTGGTCGTCTGCTGATTGAAGCCAAGACCAAGCCGCGGCGCGTCGAGCTGGATGTCATCGATCAGGAGAATGCCGCTACCTATTGGGCGCGCAACGAACGTCACGATACGGTGATCAGCTTTGCCTACGGTCGTGCCGCGCTGACCGCGTTTTGCCGCGTGATTGAAAAATGGATAGATCATTTCTATGGCGTTGCAGTGGTGGTGCGCCCCCTGCGTTCCATCGAAGCCAAACACTGGGCCTGGCATATCGGGCTGGATGCGGAAGCGACCGGCATCCTGAATGATCTGTATGCGGGCGTGGAGCTGGACGAAGCGCGCAACCGGCGCATCCTGTCCCTGTTCCAGCTGGATTTCGTCGATCCGTCGGTAGTGCGCCCCGATGTGGCCGGCCGCCCGGTTTACATGGCGTGCGCAATGAATGATGCCGATATCTTGCGCATCAAGCCGCAAAACCTGTTGCTGAATTTGCCGCTGGCATCTATTTCCTGAGTTTTGTGTAAGGCCGCCGAATAGTGAGCGAACCAACGATTACGTCTGCAGCAGATGCGCCCAGCGGCAATCGCTATGACCGCATGGAGTGGGCCGGCGCGTTCGGTGATCTGGGAACATTGATCCCCTTCGTCGCCGCGTATATCGGCGTGCTGAAGATGGATCCGTTTGGCGTGCTGTTCGCCTTCGGTGCGGCGATGCTGGTGTCGGGTTTGTATTACAGGACGCCGTTCCCGGTGCAGCCTATGAAAGCCATCGGCGCCGTCGCTGCATTGCAGGCGGTGCAAACCGCGATCGTCACGCCCGCTGCGGTGTACAGTGCGGCGCTGGTGACCGGCATTGCGTGGCTGTTCCTCGGACTCACCGGCCTGGCTTCCCGTCTGGCGAAAATGGTGCCGCCTGCAGTTGTGATCGGCATCGTATTCGGCCTTGGTTTCGGCTTCATGCTGCAGGGTATCAGGATGATGCAGAGCGACTGGCTGATTGCCGTCATCGGTGGCAGCGGCACCCTGCTGTTGATGGGCAATCGCAAGATACCGGCGATGTTTGTCTTGCTGGCATTTGGCGCTGCAGTGGGCATGGTGCAAAATCCCGCGCTGCTGGATGCGCTGGCACAAACCGGCATCGCTTTTCATACGCCGACGTTTGCATTGAGCGAGCTGTCGTGGAATCAGTTCTTTGTCGGCGCCGTATTGCTGGCCTTGCCGCAATTGCCGCTGACTCTGGGTAATGCGGTGATTGCGATCAAGGAAGAAAACAACCGGCTGTTTCCGCAGCGCTGCGTCAGCGAAGGCGGTGTGTCGATTTCAACCGGCATCATGAATCTGTTCAGTGCAACGGTCGGCGGTGTGCCTATGTGTCATGGCGCCGGCGGCATGGCCGGACATATCGCATTTGGCGCACGCACCGGCGGCTCGGTGGTGATTCTCGGCGGCGTGCTGCTGGTGCTGGCATTTTTCTTCAGCGATTCGGTCGACCTGCTGTTCAAGCTGTTTCCGCTTGCCATACTGGGCGTGATCCTGTTCCTGACCGGTGCGCAACTGGCCCTAGGCAGCAGCACCTTCCCGGCCGAACGCGGTGCGCGGGCGGTGGTATTACTGACGGCCGCGCTCTGTATGTGGAACGTCGGAGCGGGATTTGTGGTCGGTATCGTCTTGCATCAACTGTTGCAACGCGGCTGGTTGCGACTATAGCTTCGGCGCTTGCCGATGCAAGCCGGTGTATTGCTTATTCGAGCCAGCGGGCGCGACTGGCCGCCACGGCGATCGCCAGCGCCATCACGCCTATCAGGCCGAGTGCGATTTGCATACCCCACCCCTGCGCTAAAAATCCGATGACCGGCGGCCCGATCAAACCGCCGCTGTAACTGAAGGTGGCGACTGCTGCCAGCGCAGTCGAGCCATGCCTTCCCGCCGCGCTGAATACAAATGGGAATACCGCCGCAAAACCGGCGCCTGCCAGCGCGAAGCCGATAATCGTCAGCGGGATGCTGAACGCCGCAATCGCAATAAAAATGCCGCAGGCGGCAAACACGGCGCCGCTGGCAACGATGCGGCGGGCGCCGAAGCGATCTTTCAGGCGATCGCATACCAGTCGCGCCAACAGCATCAAGGCGGCAAAACCCGCATACGCCAACGGCACTACGCCATCGTGCGCAGCCATCCGGTCTTTCATGAAGATACCGCTCCAGTCGGCAATCGAACCTTCGGCGACGGCGCCGCAAAAACCGATGATGCCGAGCGCAACCAGCGGGCCGTGTGCGACGGCAAACAAGGCCTTGCTTTCAGCATGTGCAATCCGGTCGGGCGGCAATGCCTGATAAGCGATATAGAGTGGCGGCAGCAACAGCATCGAGGCGACACTGAAGTGCATTAAGGGCGTGATTGCCAGTCCAGCCATTACGCTGCCCAACAGCGCGCCGCTGACTGCACCCAGGCTGAACCATGCATGCAGCAAAGACATGGTTGAGCGGCCGGCCGCTTTTTCATGTGCCGCGCCGATTGCATTGATGGCAACGTCAAAGCAGCCGGATGCGGCACCCAGGGCGATGGCGACTATGCTCAGGCACAGCATGTTGGGTGCGATGGCGAGGCTGGGCAAGACTGCCAGCAGAGCCAGGCCAGAATACCAGGCAGCGCGCCGTCCGCCGCACTTCCCTACCAGCCATGCCGCCAGCGGAAACGAAGCCACGGCGCCGAAGCCGCCACCCAGCAACACGAGTCCCAGTTGTGAAGGACTCAACTGCAGTGCATCGCGTATGGCTGGAATGCGTGCTGCCCACGATGCATAGATCACACCCAGCAAAATGAAAAGAAAAGGTGCGGCGATGGAATGAAAGCGCGTGAGGCGTGATGTTGCGGGCAAGGGAAAGTCGGTAGACATGGAAAGTGGCGATGGATGCGGCGAACTGATGCAATGCCGAATTGTAGAGTGTTCAAGCGCTTCGCGCGCAACCAGCCGTCAGGGCGGGCAATTTGGCCAGCTCTGACGGCAGTGTTCGGGCCCCTGCCGCCAGATTCTTGTGCGGCGGATCCGGCTTATTTTCCTGATAAAGAAAATTGCGCCGGTTCTGCAGTCAGATAGCCGACGGCGGCACCAAAGCGATCGCGATAGTTCGCCTTGATCAGGGGATCGAGCGTGGTTTTTACCTTGCCATGCAACTTAGCGCTCCAGTCGCCGGCATGCTGAAAGTTGCTGAGGATGTAAGTCCAGCCGTTGATGTCATCGGCCACATGCAGGCCGGTTGCTTCGGCGCCTGCAGGCATGGCCATGATGCGTGACAGTTTTTTCGTATCGACGTTGTACGCCCACAGGAAATTGTTGACGTGCATGCTGCTGTCTTCACCGATGAAGAGCGTGCGCATTTTTTCCGAGAATTTCAGATTGTCGGGATTGGCGATCTTGTCCGGATTCGCCAGATTGCCCAATGCATCGGCCGGAATGTCTTCACCGATCAGCAAGGCGCGCGTGCTGACCGGCACCCATGCACTTTTAATTGTTATTCCTGCCGTGTCGTTCTGATTGCCGCCCAGCTTGTGCGCGAATATGCCGCCGGCCACAATGGCCTTGTTGACGGTGATGCCGGCTGCTGCACGCCATGCAGGATCGTTCTTTACCATCGAGTGTTGAATATTTTGCAGTGCAGAATACGCGATCTTGTCCTTGATGTTGACGGTCGTGCCTTCCATCTTGGTAAAGCCCATGCTGGCGCCAAGCAGGTTGGCGTAGCGATGTGTTTCGAGAAAGGCAGCGGCTTTCTCCATGCCGGGTTTGAGCTTGATCCAGTTGGCGATGCCGTCGGCAAATATCTTGGTATAGCTTGCGTCGAGCGGATCGACTTTCGTGCTGAGCATGATGTCGGATGGCTTCAGGGTCTCGGCCATGCGCTCGACTTCTGCACTGCTCGCATGACCGAGACTGATCCAGCTCAGGCTGGCGCCGGCCGCATCGGGGTCGACGGAAAAACCTGCGCCCACTTTCGCCACATACAGTGTGCCGGCAGACAAATCCTTTTCGCGATCTGCGACGAACATGAACAAGCCGCCATTGGTGTAATCATCACCCATCAACACGGTGCGATTGTCCGGCATCACCTGTATCAGTTCATGCGAGATGCGACCCATGCAATAGTGTTTCCTGATGGTGCCGCTGCCATCCGGATTGACCGTGATTTCCGGCAGGTGGCCGTAATGATACGGATTGGCCTTGTTCTCGTCGCCAAACAGATTCTTGCTGAATTTTTTGAAGAGGGCGTTGTGTTCAATGAACTGTGCATCCGGTTCGTATTCTTCACTCGACAGATGCGTATTCCATGGCGACAGGCTGGCGCCGCAGGTGATCCACAAGCCGTGCACATGCGAGGTATCGACATTGTGATATTTGACCAGGTCCAGCTTGCCGGTACTCTGATCCTGATCCAGCGTAAGAACGGCAATCGGTGATGGCAGCGTACCGTAGGCATTGTTCTTTTCAGTAGCGGCGCCCAGTTGATCGCGCGTCAGGTATTCGAACTGGACGACGGCGAAAACCGCCTTGCCCTTGATGCCGGCTACAGCTGGATTCGGCAGTGACAGCAGGGAGCTGCCGTCCGGCGCATCGGAAAAGAATTGCCGCTCCTTGCCGGCAATGGAGCGGTCGATGATGGGCCGGTTATGAATATCGACATAGCCTCCGCTGACAAGCGTTCCGCCTTTGCCATCCGGCACCTGTTCGCCGGTGATGAAAAAAGGCTGATACGCGAGCTTGTAGTGTTGCGTCGATTGATCGCTGTAATGCACATTCAACATGGCGTTGACAGTCGTCGTCGCCATGGCGGCAGCGTCGGCCAGTGTTGGCGCTGCCATTGGCGTGAAGGTGGTCGATACGTACTGCGCAGGATGCGCGTTCCTTGCCGTTACGCTGCAGGCAGAGAGCAGAGCGGACGATGCGGCCAGCGGCAGTAAAGGCGCGCCGGCGAAAAATTTGAGCACGTCACGGCGAGACAGGGGGGAATGATCGGACATAGGTTTTCCAGAGTTGGACAAGTTGCGATGCGCCGGTGGCCGCAAGCCGAATCATGGAATTATCTCGTGCGATCCCCGCGTTGGAGCGATTATAAAAATGCTTTGTGACGGCTTCGTGAAAAACAGCGATGTTGCAGGAAGACCGGCAATGATATGCGGCCGGGCAGCAGGCCCGTCCGCAGGGATGAGATGCTTACTTCCAGTCGTAGCTAATGGTCAGTGGCGCATGATCGCTGAAGCGCTCATCCTTGTAGATGGCAGCGCTGCGCGCAGTGGCAGCCAGCGCAGGCGTCGCCACCTGATAGTCGATGCGCCAGCCTACGTTCTTCGCCCATGCCTGACCGCGATTGCTCCACCATGTGTAACACTCGTCGGTGGTTTCCGGATGCAGCCGGCGGTATACATCGACCAGTGCAACTTCATCGAATACGCGTGTCAGCCACGCGCGTTCTTCCGGCAGGAAGCCGGAATTTTTCTTGTTGCCCTTGAAGTTTTTCAGGTCGATTTCATTGTGCGCAATATTCCAGTCGCCGCAGATGACAAATTCGCGCCCGAGGTTTTTCAACTCCAGCAGATGCGGCAGGAACACGTCCATGAAACGGAACTTCGCCAATTGCCGTTCTTCGCTCGATGAGCCGGATGGGCAATATACCGAGATCACACTCAGATTGCCGAAATCGCATTGCACATAGCGGCCTTCGGCATCGAATTCGCTGCAGCCAAAGCCGATCTGCACATTGTCCGGTTTGGTCTTGCAATACACGCCGGCGCCGGAATAGCCTTTTTTCTCGGCGTAATGGAAATAGCCGAGGTAGCCTTCCGGCGTCAGGAATTCCGGTGTCATGTCAGCGGCCTGCGCCTTCAGCTCCTGCACGCAGACAAAATCAGGTGACTGTTTTGCCATCCACGGAAAGAACCCTTTTTTTGCGGCGGAGCGGATGCCATTCAAGTTGGCGGAAATAATTTTTAGCATGGCAGTCGTGTAAAAAATAAGGCGCTCAGGATAACCGATTCGATGCACTTGGTCTTCCGCAGGCTGATTGCTGGCAGGCATGCCCTTTGCATTTAAAGGTATGTGCATCCGATAACGATTTAAAATGTGGCCTTGGTCGCGCAAATAGCGACAATTTTCGTCACTTTTACCCGTTATGGAGTTGTTTTGAACAATTTACGGCAAGAATTCATCAAGTTTTCGGTTGATACCGGCGTATTGCGTTTCGGCGAATTTGTGACCAAGGCCGGTCGCACCTCGCCTTATTTCTTCAACGCCGGCTTGTTCAACCAGGGCGGGACGCTGGCGCGCCTGGCAGAGTTTTATGCGCAGACGCTGATCGATTCGGGAGTCGAATTCGACATGCTGTTTGGCCCGGCGTACAAAGGCATCACGCTCGCTTCGGCGACGGCGGTGGCGCTGGCGAACAAGGGGCGTGATGTGCCGTTTGCATTCAACCGCAAGGAAGCCAAGGATCACGGCGAAGGCGGCACGATGGTGGGCGCCAAGCTGCAGGGACGCGTGGTGATCATCGATGACGTGATTTCTGCCGGTACCTCGGTGCGCGAATCGGTAGACATGATACGAGCCGCAGGTGCAACGCCATGTGCAGTGCTGATTGCGCTGGATCGCATGGAGCGTTCGGGTGCCGATGATGCATTGTCGGCGTATTCGGCGGTGCAGGAAGTGAGTAACACCTACGGTATGCCGGTGGTATCGATAGGCAATCTGTCGGATTTGTTTGAGTACCTGTCGAATGCGGGGAGCGATTCCGAACAGGCGCAGTACAAGGATGCAGTATCGGCCTACCGTAAAAGGTATGGCGTGACCTGATAACAGTTTTTTATTCCTGGGGAGTGAAATGAAAGGTGCGGCCAAGACACTGTTTTTTCTCTCGATATTCATCGCGTCGGGTGCACATGCAAAGATTTTCATGTGCAAGGATGCCTCTGGCCGTACGCTTACCTCCGACCGCCCCATCCCTGAATGCGCCGATCGCGCCGTGCGCGAGTACGGCAATAACGGCGTTGTAAAAAGAGACATCGCCGCCCCGCTCACCGCCGAGCAAAAACGTGAAAAGCAGGCGCAGGAAGACAGGAAAAAAGCTGAACTTGCCGCGGCCGAAGAACAGAAGAAAGCCGACCGCGCGCTTTCAGCCCGCTACCGCAGCGAGGAAGATATCGCTGCTGCGCGCAAGCGCGATAGCGGCATCGTGAGCGAACACATTGCGCAACAGAAAAAATCCCTGGCGATCGCCGACAAGGACTGGAAAGACGCGCAAGCTGCAGTCGAAGCGCAAAAGAAAAAAGGCGTGGTGGCGGCTGGTTTGCAATACAAACTCGATCGATCGGAACAAAGTGTGCGTGATCTCAAGGCGAGACTGCAAGAAAGCGAGCTCGAGCTGGCGCAAGTCCATGCAAAATACGATCTGACCTTGCAGCGTTTTCGCGAGATAACAAAAACCGCTTCAGCGCGCTGATTCTCGCTTGCAATCAATTTCAGCGCATCTAATCGGTCGTGCGTGAAATGATCCTGGTGTAAAAATTACCTAGCTCGACACCCTCTCCGCTGTTAAAAAAAACAGTGGCGCGACGGGCGATTTCATCCAGGGTTTCGGGAGTGTTCAGATATTGCTCCCACTGACTCTTGTGCATGTGCGCCGCCATCTGTGAGGCGCTGGCAGGAATCGTGTCCTTGAACAGAAGCTCAAGAAACGATGCTGCAACATCATGTGAAACCGCTTGCTTCATTTGCAGAGCATCGATGAATACCTGCACCTGTTGGCTGTGTTGCGTATGCAGGATGCGGGACGCTTCATCGTCGGATAAATGCGCGACCATATCGAGTGGATAGCCCAAATCTTCAGGGCGGGCAGCGTCGGGATCGGTGGGACCTGATGGTGTGCGCAGCATATTCATTTGGCGCTCCATGGACAAGTGGAAGTGCTGGTTGGACAAGCGGCGGCAAGAATAGTTTGCAGGAAAATCGGCATGCATAGATATGTTGCACATGTGCAGCAATTTGATGACGATGCCATGCGGCAAGCTGAGGGTACGCTCTGCAAAGGACTGTCTGCAGCAGATGCCATTCGGAAAAGGATGGCATTGATGTTTGGCAGTCGGCCAGTAATAAAAAACGCGCTCGTTTTAAGGAGCGCGTTTTTTTCGGGACTTGCAAATCAAGCCGTCAGTTTTTTCTTCAACAACTCGGTAAGTTGCGCAGGATTGGCTTTCCCTTTGCTGGCCTTCATCGCCTGCCCCATCAGGGCATTGATGGCTTGCTCCTTGCCGGCACGGAATTCCTCGACAGATTTCGCATTGGCGGCCAGCACGTCGTCGACGATCTTCTCTAGCGCCCCACTATCGGAGATCTGCTTCAAGCCTTTCGATTCGATCAATTCATCGGCGATGGTCGGGCTGTCCGATTTGGCTTCCCACATCGCACTGAATACTTCCTTGGCGATCTTGTTGGAAATCGTGCCGTCGGCAATGCGGTGCAAGAGCACGGCCAGTTGCGCTGCGGATACCGGCGCGGCGTCGAGCTCTATGCCGTCGCGATTGACTGCCGAGGCGACATCGCCCATCAGCAGGTTGGCGGCCGGTTTGGCTTGCTCGTGGCCGGCGATCGAGCAGATCAGTTCGAAATAATTCGCCATGGCCTTCGACTGCGTCAACACGGTCGCATCGTAATCGGACAAGCCGTATTCCTGGGTAAAGCGCTCGCGCATGGCGCCCGGCAGTTCCGGCATCTCGGCTTGCACGCGCGCGATCCATTCTGCACTGACGACCAGCGGCGGCAAATCCGGATCGGGGAAGTAGCGATAGTCGTGCGCGTTTTCCTTGCTGCGCATTTCGCGCGTTTCCTTTTTGTCCGGATCGTACAGGCGCGTGGCTTGTACAACGCGGCCGCCGTCTTCGATCAACTCAATCTGGCGGCGTACTTCGTAATTGATGGCGTCTTCCATGAAGCGGAACGAATTCAGGTTCTTGATTTCGCAGCGTGTGCCGTATTCTTTTTGTCCGACCGGGCGCACCGATACGTTGGCGTCGCAGCGGAACGAACCTTCCTGCATGTTGCCGTCGCAGATGCCGATCCAGGTCACCAGCGTGTGCAGTGCCTTGGCGTAGGCCACTGCTTCGGCGGCGCTGCGCATATCCGGTTCTGTCACGATTTCAAGCAAGGGTGTACCGGCGCGATTCAGGTCGATGCCGGTCATGCCGTGGTAATCCTCATGCAGCGATTTGCCGGCGTCTTCTTCCAGATGCGCGCGTGTCAATTGCACCGAACGGATTTCTGTTTTTCCGTCGACTTCCATCGCGAACGAGATGCGGCCGCCCTGCACGATAGGCAAATCCATCTGGCTGATCTGGTAACCCTTGGGCAGATCGGGATAAAAGTAATTTTTGCGGGCAAATACCGAATACGGCGCGATCGTGGCGCCGATTGCCAGGCCGAACTGGATTGCGCGTTCGACTGCGCTGCGATTCATCACCGGCAAGGCGCCCGGCAAGGCCAGATCGACGGGCGATGTCTGCGTGTTCGGCGCGGCGCCAAACTGGGTTGGTGAACCGCTGAAAATTTTTGTCTTGGTCGTCAACTGCGTATGCGTTTCCAGACCGATTACGACTTCCCACTGCATGATGTTTCCTTACTCGCCTGTTGGCGTATTTGACTGCGTATATTTTTGTTTTGCGCTGATCGTTATTCTGCAGGTTGACGCAGATGCCAGTCGGTCGCTTGCTGATACTGATGCGCGACGTTCAGTAGCTTGGCTTCGGCAAAATAATTGCCGATGATTTGCAGCCCGACCGGACGCTTCGCATTTTTTTCGCCCTGGCCGAAACCGCAAGGAATCGACATGCCGGGCAAACCTGCGAGACTGGTCGACAGCGTAAAAATATCGGCCAGATAATTTGCTACCGGATCGTCCGCCTTGTCGCCCAGATCCCACGCGACCGTCGGTGCAACTGGTCCCATGATGACGTCGCATTGTGTGAACGCTTGCTGGAAATCCTGCGCGATCAGGCGACGGATTTTTTGCGCCTGCAGATAGTAGGCGTCGTAATAACCGTGCGACAGCACATAGGCGCCGACCAGGATGCGGCGTTTGACTTCTTCGCCGAATCCTTCGGCGCGCGTCTTGCAATACATGTCGGACAAATCCGTGTAGTCCTTGGCGCGGAAGCCGTAGCGTACGCCGTCGAAACGGCTCAGATTGGATGAGGCTTCGGCCGGTGCGATGACGTAATAGGTAGGGATCGACAGCTCGGTTTTCGGCAATGAAATATCGACCAGCGTGGCGCCGAGTTTTTCATATTCGCCGAGTGCCGCGCGTACCGCCTGTTCGACATCGGCGGACAGGCCGGCGCCGAAATACTCGCGCGGGATACCGATTTTCAAGCCTTGCAGCGGCGCATTCAAGTCGCGGGTGAAATCTTCCTTGGCGCGTTCGACGCTGGTGGAATCTCGCTCATCGAAACTGACCATCGCGTTGAGCAGGAGGCCGCAATCTTCGGCGGTTTTTGCAATCGGGCCACCCTGATCCAGCGATGAGGCAAAGGCGATCATGCCGAAACGAGAAACGCGACCGTAGGTCGGCTTGATGCCGGTGACGCCGCACAAGGCAGCAGGCTGGCGGATCGAGCCGCCGGTGTCGGTTGCAGTAGAAGCCGGCGTCAGGCGCGCGGCAATCGCAGCTGCAGAGCCGCCGGATGAGCCGCCCGGAATGGCCGTCTTGTCCCACGGATTTTTCACCGCACCAAAGTAGGAATTTTCATTCGACGAACCCATCGCGAATTCATCGCAATTCAGTTTTCCCAGCGTCACCATGCCGGCCTGATTGAAGTTTTCCACTACGGTGGCGTCGAAAGGGCTGACGTAGTTTTCCAGCATCTTCGAGCCGGCGGTCGAACGCCAGTCGCGTGTGACGAAAATATCCTTGTGCGCAATCGGGATGCCGGTCAATGCGCCGGCATTGCCGCTGGCGATGCGTTGGTCGGCAGCAGCAGCCTGTTGCAGCGTCAGGGCTTCATCCACGTGCAGGAAGGCATTCAGGTCGCTGGCGCCTATGCGCTTCAGATAGAGCTGCGCCAGTTCGGTGGCGGAGATTTTTTTTGCCTGCAGCAATGCGGATAATTCTTTGATGGTTTTGGTATGCATGATCGATATCGGTATTCGGTTGTGGAGCCTGGCGAGACTCCGATTGCGCGGTGCTGTAAAAAGCGCGCGGCGACTTATTCGATGACTTTGGGTACCAGATACAAGCCGTCCTGCGTTGCCGGTGCGACTTGCTGGTAATCGTCGCGGCGATTCGGCTCGCTCACGGTGTCATCACGCAGACGCAGCGACAGATCCGGCAGCAGTGCGGCGATAGGATGATTCAACGGTTCGACGCCTGTCGTATCGACGGCGCTCAATTGTTCAACCAGTGCAAAGATGCCATTTAATTTATCCAGCGTTTGTGCGGATTGCGCATCGGTCAGGTCGATTTGCGCGAGCATGGCTAAACGTTTGACATCGGAAAGTGCTAGAGACATGGTGGGATCGCGGCCGGGCCGCTGTTCAGTGTTAAGGAAATCAAAAGATGCAAAAGTCTTCTAGTGGCAGCAAAAGCTTGGCAAAATGAACCATTCCGCTTACATTTTTGCCGTTTTAGACGACTAATTTAATGTAAATTATAAGGTAGAATATCGGGTTATTGCCTTGCTGGCGCCGATATTGGGCTGCCGCCGGCAATAATTCTGGATTATTTAATCAGTTGTTCACGCCTTTACTCTCTTAATTTACTTTATTGAGCGCATCAATTTTGCGCACTGGAACAATTCATGTTTGGATTTCTACGCAGTTATTTTTCAAATGATCTGGCAATCGATCTGGGTACCGCAAATACCCTGATTTATGTCCGCAGCCTGGGCATCGTGCTGGATGAGCCATCGGTAGTAGCGATCCGCCAGCAAGGCGGCCCGAACGGCAAGAAAACCATCATGGCCGTCGGCAAGGAAGCCAAGCAGATGCTGGGCAAAGTGCCAGGCAACATCGAGGCGATCCGACCGATGAAGGATGGTGTGATTGCCGACTTCACCGTTACCGAGCAAATGCTCAAGCAGTTCATCCGCATGGTGCACGACACCAAACTCTTCAAACCTTCCCCTCGCATCATCATCTGTGTTCCTTGTGGCTCGACCCAGGTGGAACGTCGCGCGATTCGCGAATCCGCTCTGGGCGCAGGCGCTGCGCAGGTCTATCTGATTGAAGAGCCAATGGCTGCTGCCATCGGCGCCGGTTTGCCGGTGTCGGATGCAACCGGTTCGATGGTGGTCGATATCGGCGGTGGCACGACAGAAGTCGGCATCATCTCGCTGGGCGGCATGGTCTACAAAGGCTCGATCCGCGTCGGCGGCGATCGCTTCGACGAAGCCATCGTCAACTATATTCGCCGCAACTACGGCATGCTGATCGGCGAACAAACTGCTGAAGCAATCAAGAAGGAAATCGGTTCGGCTTTCCCGGGTTCCGAAGTGCGCGAGATGGAAGTCAAGGGCCGCAATCTGTCCGAAGGCATCCCGCGCTCGTTCACGATTTCCAGCAACGAGATTCTTGAAGCGCTGACCGAACCGTTGAACGGCATCGTTTCCGCCGTGAAAAACGCGCTGGAACAGACGCCGCCGGAACTGGGTGCCGACATTGCCGAAAAAGGCATGATGCTGACTGGCGGTGGCGCCTTGCTGCGCGACCTGGATCGTCTGTTGATGGAAGAAACCGGCTTGCCGGTGATCGTCGCGGAAGACCCGCTGACTTGCGTGGTGCGCGGTTCGGGCATGGCGCTGGAACGCATGGATAAACTGGGTTCGATTTTCTCTTACGAATAATCGATCACAACCGTCTACTCCTCTATTGGCTGACATGAACAGTGTCATGAAAGCACATCACATCGAAACACAAGCTGCAGCTGCCGGACTTCATGTTCCGGCAGCCCGTCTTGTCGCGACGATCTTCGGCAGGTTCGCCAACAAGTATTAAATGGAATACAGCCCACCACCACTCTTCAAACAAGGTGCGTCGGCACGTGCAAAGATGGTGTTCTTCGCCTTGATCGCCCTGATTCTGCTGGGCGTCGATTCGCACATGCGTTCGCTTGCCATGGTACGCCAGGTCATTTCAACTGCGCTGTATCCGCTACAGGTTGTGGCGCTGGCGCCGCGCGATGCCTTGTATTACGTCGGCGATTACTTCAGTTCTCTTGCCGATATCAAAGCGGAAAACGAAAAACTGAAATTGCAGCAAACCGTCAATGCACGCACTTTGCAGCAAGGGCAGCAATTGCTGGCCGAAAACATACAGTTGCGTCATTTGCTCGGGACTGCCGAACGTTTGCCGGTGAAGTCTGTACTGGGTGAGATTTTGTACGATACGCGCGATGCATTTACGCGCAAGATCGTGCTGGATCGCGGGCTCCAGCATGGCGTTGCGCTCGGGCAGCCGGTGATTGATCATATCGGCGTGGTTGGACAGGTGACGCGCGTGTTCCCGTTCACTTCTGAAGTGACCTTGCTGACCGACAAGAATCAGGCGATACCGGTGCAAGTCGTACGCAATGGCTTGCGCAGCGTCGCTTATGGTCGCGGGCAATCCAATGTGCTGGATCTGCGCTTCATGCCGACCAATGCCGATATTCAAAAAGGCGATACCCTCGTGACGTCCGGCATAGACGGTGTTTATCCGCCCGGCCTGGCCGTTGCCACCGTCTCGCAGGTGGAAAATAAATCAGCCGATTCGTTTGCCCGCATCATGTGTCAACCAACCGCCGGGATAGATCGCAATCGACAGTTATTGATTCTGCTGACGGAAAACAAACTGGCCCCGCGTCCGGTCGATGATGCGAAAGAAAAGAATTCAAAAGCGGCGGGTATTCTGCGTCATGCCGCCAGCAGGACCAACGGCACTTCCGGCAGGGGCATTGTGGAAGCCGCGCCGGCCCCGACACCACAACCTGCTACCTCGTCGCGATGAATCATCAGCCACATTACATTCTTTTGCCGGCCAGCCCGCTGTTTATCGCGGTCAGCCTGATTGCCGCTTTTCTGCTGAACCTGCTGCCGTGGGGGCAATGGATAGGCATTCCCGATTTTGTCGCGCTGATCCTGGTGTTCTGGAGCATGCATCAACCGCGCCGGGTCGGCATCGGCGTCGCCTTTTTCATGGGCTTGCTGATGGATGTGCACGATGCGGCGGTACTGGGTGAAAACGCGCTGGCCTATACCTTCCTGTCCTACTTCGCCATCATGATTCATCGTCGCGTGTTGTGGTTTCCGCTTGGGACGCAGGCCTTGCATGTGTTCGTGCTGTTATTGGTGGCGCAGCTGGTGGGGCTGATCGTGCGGCTGATGGTGGGCGGCAGATTTCCCGGCTGGCTGTATTTCACCGAGAGTGCGATAGCCGCCCTGCTATGGCCGCTCGTAACCTGGATCCTGCTCGCGCCGCAACGTCGGGCGATCAATCGCGACGATACGCGACCGATTTGATTGCCGACCATGACCAAGCCGGTATTGATGCCGAATGACTGAATTAAAAAATACCGAACGCGAATTACAGCTTTTCCGCCTGCGCCTGTCCGTGGCGGGTGCGCTCGTATTCATTCTGTTCGCGTGCCTGCTCGCGCGTTTCATCTGGCTGCAGGTCTACAAGCATAACGATTATGTTGCGCAGGCAGAGGACAACCGGATTTCGATTGTCCCGGTGGTGCCCAATCGCGGCCTGATTCTGGATCGCAACGGCGTGGTGCTGGCGCGTAATTATTCTGCCTATACGCTGGAAATCACGCCATCGAAAATCGACGGCGATCTTGAAACGCTGATCGATGAGCTGGCGACGCTGGTCGATATCCAGCCCAGGGATCGCAAACGCTTCAAAAAGCTGCAGGAAGAATCGCGCAATCTGGCCAGTTCGCCGATACGGGTGCGGCTGACGGATGAGGAAGTGGCACGTTTTTCTGCGCAGCGCTATCGCTTTCCCGGTGTGGAAATTCAGGCACGCCTGTTCCGCCAGTATCCGCTCGGCGCGGTGGCATCGCATGTGATTGGCTATATCGGCCGCATCAATACGCGCGAGGCGAAGGAAATCGATGACAGTGACGACGCGACCAACTATCGCGGTACCGAACACATCGGCAAGGAAGGGCTGGAGAAAAACTACGAAGACAAATTGCATGGCAGAACAGGCTATGAAGAAGTCGAAGTCTCTGCGGGAGGACGTCCGATCCGTACGCTGTCGCGTACTGCAGCGTCACCCGGCGACAATCTGATTCTGTCTATCGATATCGAATTGCAGAAAGTAGTGGAGCAGGCGTTCGGCGATAGACGTGGTGCGCTGATTGCGATTGAACCGTCGACCGGCGATGTGCTGGCTTATGTCTCCATGCCTACTTTCGATCCGAATCTGTTTGTCGAAGGTATTGATCAGCAAAACTGGGATGCCCTGAATAATTCGCCCGACCATCCGCTATTGAATCGTCCGCTGTCCGGCGCCTATCCGCCGGGTTCGACCTACAAGCCTTTCATGGCGCTGGCAGCACTGGAACTGGGCAAGCGCAAAGCCTCGGATGCGATTGCCGATCCCGGATTCTTCTGGTTTGGCAATCACAAATTCCGCGACGATAAAGAAGGCGGACATGGCATGGTCGATATGTACAAATCGATCGTGCAGTCCTGCGATACCTATTACTACATGCTGGCCAACGATCTTGGCGTCGATGCGATTCACGATTTCATGAAGCCGTTCGGCTTTGGCCAAAAGACCGGCATCGATCTGAGGTTTGAACGCACCGGGGTGTTGCCGTCTACTGCCTGGAAGGCCGCGGCCTACAAAAAACCGGAGCAAAAGAAATGGTATGCAGGCGAAACGATTTCCATCGGCATTGGCCAGGGCTACAACACGTTCACGCCCTTGCAACTGGCGCATGCCACTGCAACGCTGGCCAATAATGGCGTGGTGATGAAGCCGCATCTGGTACGAGAAATCGAGAATGGCGTGACGCGCCAGCGTACATTGACGGTACCGAAAGAGAGTTACCGGATACCGCTGAAACAGGAAAACATCGACATCATCAAGCACGCCATGGTCGGCGTGAACAAGGAAGGTACCGGTGCACGCGTGTTTGCCCGGGCAGAATATGTTTCTGGCGGCAAGACAGGCACCTCGCAAGTGATTGCAATCAAAAAAGGTGAGAAGTACGATGCGAGCAAAATTTCGGATCGGCATCACGATCATGCCTTGTACACGGCATTTGCGCCGGCCGATAACCCGCGCATAGCGCTCGCGCTCATCGTTGAGAACGGCGGTTTCGGCGGAGCTGCTGCTGCACCGATTGCGAAGGTCGCAATGGATTTCTATTTGCTGGGCAAGCGGCCGGAAGCCAAAACGCCGGTCAAGCCGGCAGTTATTCCCGCAGATGAACTCACAGATTAAATCCATGACGACATCGATACGGCATTCAATCATATTTCTGCTGATGCAATCTGCTGCATTGCGGATAGGCAGCAAGCACATCGGGAGCGCAGATGAATAAGCGTTCGCCATGGCAGATCCTGCAACCTTACGTTCAGGTATTCGACGGTCCGTTGATGCTGATCGTCTGCCTGATTCTGGCGCTAGGCACGGTGACGCTTTATTCCGCCGGTATCGATTTCCCCGGTCGCGTGGAAGACCATATACGCAACATCATGATCTCCTTTCTGGTGATGTGGATTGCGGCGATGATTCCGCCGCAGACGCTGATGCGCTTTGCGGTGCCACTGTATATTCTTGGCATTAGCCTGCTGATCGGTGTGGCGATGTTCGGCTTGATCCGCAACGGTGCAAGACGCTGGATCAATGTCGGCATGATCATTCAGCCGTCCGAGATCATGAAGATCGCCATGCCGATGATGCTGGCGTGGTTTTTCCAGAAGCGCGAAGGCATGACGCGCTGGCGTGAATTTCTGGTTGCAGGCCTGTTATTGGTTGTGCCGGTAGGTTTGATCATGCGGCAACCGGATCTGGGCACTTCTCTGCTGGTGATGGCAGCTGGACTGTATGTGATCTTCTTTGCCGGCCTGTCGTGGAAAGTCATCGTCGCCGCTGTGTTGGCCGGGCTCGCCAGTCTGCCTATCGTTTGGTCGATGCTGCATGACTATCAAAGGGGCCGCGTGCTGACTCTGATCGATCCTACTACCGATCCACTCGGCAAGGGTTTTCACATCATTCAATCGACGATCGCTATTGGCTCCGGCGGCATCACCGGCAAGGGCTGGCTGAATGGTACGCAAGCGCATCTGGAATTCATTCCAGAACGTACGACCGATTTCATCTTTGCAGTTTTTTCGGAAGAATTCGGCCTGATCGGCAATGGCATCCTGTTGACCCTGTATCTGTTCCTGATCGGACGCAGCATGCTTATCGCGGCCAATGCACCAACGCTGTTCAGCCGTTTGCTGGCCGGTGCGATCACGATGATTTTCTTCACTTATGCATTCGTCAACATGGGGATGGTCAGTGGTATTCTGCCGGTGGTTGGCGTGCCGCTGCCTTTTGTCAGTTACGGCGGCACCGCATTTGTCACGCTTGGCCTCGGCGTCGGCATTTTGATGAGCATACAGCGGCATAGGAAACTGATGCAAAGCTGATGCCTGCCTTTCTGCCGCCGGTTTGCCCGGCGCTGCAACCTTCATCAGGAGCAAGCAATGCAATTTAATCTTACTCATAAATCAGGCCTGCTGACCTTGCTGTGCGCGCTGGCGCTGGCTGGCTGCAGCAGCGTGCCGCTGGATTCGACACCGACCGGCAAAACAGCCGGCAAATCGAAGGCCGGCGCGCATCCTGTGCTGCCGCCCGCCGGTTCGGGGCGCGGCGGCTATTACAAGGATGACGGCCCTGGCGATGTGACGCCGGAAGGTTTGCTGGATACGCCGGATGCCGAACCGCGCGTGGAACCCTATTCGACGCGTGGCAATAAACCGTATGTTGTCTTCGGCAAGCGCTATGTGCCGATGACCGATGAGCGGCCTTTCAAGCAGAAGGGGCGAGGCAGCTGGTACGGCAAGAAATTCCATGGTCAGAAAACATCGTCCGGCGAACCGTACGATATGTATCAAATGTCCGCCGCCCATCCGACGCTGCCGATTCCATCGTATGCACGCGTAACCAATCTGAGCAATGGCAAACAGGTGATCGTGCGCGTCAACGATCGCGGTCCTTTCCATTCAAGTCGCGTGATCGATCTGTCGTACACGGCCGCCTTGAAGCTGGGTTACATCGGGCATGGCAGTGCCGATCTGGAAGTCGAACGCCTGCTGCCGGCAGATATCGAGCAGATTCTTGCGAACAAGGGCAGCGCATCTTCACCTGCAGTGGCGACCGAAGCAGTATCCGCGCCGGCGGTAGAAACAAATTCCCTGGCAGCGCCGGTCATGCCGGCTGCGGTGACAATGGAAGGGAATGCAGGCAGAACTTCTGCGGTGCCGGCCAGCGGGTTTTATCTGCAGTTCGGCGCGTATTCGCAAGCCGCCAATGCGGAAGTGGTGCGTGCCAGGCTGGCGCAGGATGCGGGCCATCTGTTGCCGCAGTTGAAGGTTGAACCGTCGAATAATTTGTACCGGCTGTATAGCGGCCCGTTTGCCAGCCGGAACGAAGCGGCTGCTGCGGCTGTACAGGTGCAGGAGTCTGTCGCCAAGCCGTTTATCGTGCAGCGTTAAGACTCTGTACTGTCCGCTTCACTCTTTAGCTGCAAGGCACGATCGTACAAGGCATTTTTCTTCTGGCCGGTGATGTGTGCCGCCAGTGTCGCAGCCTGTTTCACTGAACATTCCTGCAGCAGGATTTTCAGGATGCGTTCGGTTTCCAGTTGATCCTGATCGCCGGCGACGGGTGCGCCTTCCAGCAACACGACAAACTCGCCTTTTTGCCGGTGTGCATCGGCATTGATCCAGGCGCTGGCTTCGGCCAGTGTGCAACGATGGATTTCTTCAAACAGCTTCGTCAATTCGCGTGCAAACACGATATGTCGTGTCGGCTCGAACGCTGCGACCAGCGCTGTCACGGTTTCATCGATGCGATGCGGTGCTTCATAAAATACCATCGTCGCGGCGACGCTTTTCAAACTGAATAGAAAAGTCTCGCGCTGCTTTGCCTTGGCTGGCAAAAAACCGACGAAATAGAATTGATCGTTGAGCAGGCCGCTGGCCGATAGTGCTGCGACTGCCGCCGATGCACCTGGCAATGGCACTACGCGCAAGCCGGCGTTGCGTACCGCATCGACGATGCGCGCGCCGGGGTCGGATACGGCCGGTGTGCCGGCATCGGATACCAGCGCAATCCGCTCGCCTGCATGCAGGCGGCTGATCAGTTTCTCCGCGACTTCGCGCTCGTTGTGCTGATGGGCGGCGATCAGGTTTTTCGACAGGCCGTAACGCGTCAAAAGATGGCCGGTATTTCTCGTATCTTCGCAAGCGATTGCATCGACTATCGATAAAGTGTGCAAAGCGCGCAACGATATATCGCCCGCATTCCCGATCGGTGTAGCCACCACATATAATGTCGCCGAAGGATAAGTCTGCTGCGCAATATCGTCCTGTAATACCTTGTGCAAGGTGTCTTGCATAAGCGGCAAGATGGTGGCGATATTGTCGGTTGGTTCAGTCATGGGGAGAATCGGATGTTGGGAAATTTAGCGAGAATGTTTGTGCTGGCTGCGGCCATCAGCGGATTGTGCGCGCCTGTACAGGCAAATACAACTGCTGTTGTGAGCGGTGCTGTCAGCGCTGCTAACAGTTTACTCGGCATTCAGACCCAGCGCTCGGCGCTCGACCAGTTACAACTTGCACAAAGCGATCTGGCACTGCCGCATCCGGACGACGACATGAGCGATGGTCCCATCGTTGAAGCGGTCGAAATGCCGGTTGTGGCAGTGCGTACGCCACCGGTGCGCATCGCGCTGCTGCTGCCGCGTCGTTCCGAATCGCTGGCGCAGGTATCGGATGCGGTACGCGCCGGTTTCATGGCGGCGTATCAGTATGAGCCGGCCAATATTGTCGTCAATCTGGTGGAGACCGGCGATGCTGTGCAAGACGTGCTGTCCGGTTATCTGGAGGCCAGCATGCGCAACGATATTGTCGTCGGCCCGTTGACGCGCAGCGGCGCCACGGCGATTGCACAAAACGGCAACGTGAATAAACCGACGATTGCCCTGACCCAGTTGAATGCCGCCGACGAAGTGGAAATGCGCGTGCCGGCTAACATGCTGGTGATGGGTTTGTCGATCGAAGATGAAGCGCGCCAGGTTGCGAATTGGGCCGGCAAGGGCAAGGCAAAGAGCAAGGCATTCGCGATTTCAACCAATGCATCGTGGCAGCGCCGGGCGGTGAAGGCATTTGCGGCCGAATGGAGTCATCTCGGCATGACGCCCGAAGCGATGGAGCTGAGCATGACAGGCAGTTTCATCAATGCCGCTGCGCTGGTGCAATTGAAAAAACGCATACAGACGGAAAAGCCGGCGCTGATTTTTGTCGCGCTCGATGCTGCGCAGACCATACAGCTGCGCCTCGCCATCGGCAGCGAAGTCCCCATGATAGGTACTTCGCAATTGAACCCGCTGGCGCTGGCCGATTGGGCGAACAGCGAACCCCTGCGCGATCTGGAGGGCGTGCGCCTGCTCGACATGCCGTGGCAGTTGCAGACCGACCATGCCGCCGTGATGGCCTATCCGCATCTGGCAAAGAATAGCGAGCAGCGTATCAGCCCCGATATCGAACGTTTGTATGCGCTGGGCATCGATGCATATCGGGTTGCGCACAATATCGCGATCAAGAAAAACGAATTCAATCTGGATGGTGTGACAGGCAAGCTGGCCATTCGTTTCGGTCAGGGTGCATCGCATTTTGAACGTGTCATGCAACCGGCGATTTATCGTGACGGCATGGTGCAAGCGCTGGAAACACCTTGATCCGCTCATGCGTGTACCTGCCTTTCTCAGCCGTTCCCGCACTGCTCGGCAGATCAGCGGACAAATCGGCGAGGACGAGGCGCTTGCTTATTTGCAGCAACATGGCCTGACGCTGATCGAACGCAATTTTCGCTGCAAGGGCGGTGAAATCGATCTGGTGATGCAGGATGGCGTTGCGCTGGTGTTCGTCGAAGTACGCAAGCGTGCCGACAAAAATCACGGTGGCGCCGCTGCCAGCGTCACGCCTGCCAAACAAAAACGCCTGATCGTCGCGGCGCATATTTTTTTGCAGCGTTACAAGATGCCGCCAGCCTGCCGCTTCGACGTGATTGCAATCGATGCGACAGAAATGAGCTGGCTGAAAAACGCGATCGAATCCTGAATCTTCTTTTGAACCCCGCTCCGCGCGATTCATCGCGATGGACTGCTCTATAATCACGACACCATGATCAATCAACGCATAATCAGCCACTTCCATGAAAGTGCAGAGCTGAAAATCCAGGCCGCCTCGCTGCTGGCACGTCCAATCGAGCAGGCAGTGGAACTAATGTTCAGCGCCCTGTCTAACGGGAACAAGATTCTGGCATGCGGCAATGGCGGTTCGGCTGCCGACTGCCAGCATTTTTCGGCGCAACTGGTTGGACGTTTTGAAAGAGAGCGCCTGCCGCTGCCGGTGATGGCGCTGACTACCGACACCTCCATCCTGACTGCGATTGGCAACGATTACAGCTATCAGGAAATTTTCAGCAAACAGGTACAGGCTTTCGGACAGGCCGGCGATGTCTTGCTGGCCCTGTCGACATCCGGCAATTCAGCCAATGTCATTGCCGCCATTGAAGCTGCACTGGAACGCGACATGCGCGTCGTGGTGCTGACCGGCAAAGGCGGCGGTGCGATGGCCAAACTGATTACCGATGCAGATGTGCATATCTGCGTCCCGCACGACCGTACGGCACGCATACAGGAAATACATTTATTAACGATACATTGTTTGTGCGACGGCATTGACGTCGCATTATTTGGAGGAGATGAAAATGATTGATTTGAATCGCTATATGCGGCTTGCAAAACGTCCGTTGGCATTGGCATTGGTATGCGGCGCAGTTGCAGTGAGCTTGCAGGGGTGTGTCGCAATGGTGGCCGGTGGTGCGGTAGTCGGTACGCTGGCGGCAACTGACAGGCGTACGCTCGGAGCGCAGACCGAAGACAAGACAATTATGATCAAGGGTGAAACGCGCATTCCGAAAGTGGTGGGCGAAAGCGGTCACATCAATGTAACGAGTTTCAATCGCAAGATTTTGCTGACCGGCGAAGTACCGAATGAAGCAGCCAAGGCTGCGGCCGAGCGGGAAGCGGCAGCGATTGAGGGTGTGCAATCGGTGGTCAATGAACTGGCCATCGCCGGTGCGTCCAGCTTTACCTCGCGTTCCAGCGATACGCTGATCACCGGCAAGGTGAAGGCGTCGTTTGTCGATGAAAAAAACCTGTCGGCCAATGCAATCAAGGTTGTCACCGAACGTGGCGTGGTTTACCTGATGGGGCGCGTGACGCAGAACGAAGGCAATCTGGCAGCCGAAATTGCACGTGGCGTCAGTGGTGTCGCCAAGGTCGTCAAGGTGTTTGAATACATCACTGACGAGGAATATCGTATGTTGAGTACAACACCGGATACCGTACAGACAAAATAGTTTTTGAATAATGATTGCCGGTGAACAAGCGGCGGTTTTGGAATGATATATTGGCCGCGCGACAGCTTGTCGCGCGGCTTTTTCATTGGGAGAAACCATGACAGCAGTACTCGTTCTACTGGCAATCATCGCGATCCTTGTGTTCTGGGGCGTGGGTGTGTACAACCGCATCGTCGCCTTGCGCAACTATTTCAAGAATGCGTTTTCCCAAATCGACGTGCAACTCAAACGTCGTTACGACCTGATACCGAATCTGGTTGAAACCGCCAAAGCCTATATGGCGCATGAACGCGAAACGCTGGAAGCGGTAATCGGTGCGCGTAATCAGGCGGTGGACGCCAACAAAAAAGCGGCCGGCGATCCGGCTGATGCCGTCGCATTCAGGCAAATGGTCGCTGCTGATGGTGTGCTGAGCACATCGCTGGGAAAATTTTTCGCCCTGTCTGAAGCCTACCCCGATCTGAAAGCCAATCAAACCATGATGCAGCTGAGTGAAGAACTCACCAGCACCGAGAACCGGATTGCCTTTGCACGCCAGGGATATAACGACAGCGTGATGTCGTACAACACGGTAATCGAACAATTTCCCGGTTCGCTGATTGCCAACAGCTGCGGTTTCAAAACAGCCGAACTGCTGGAGTCAACGGAAACACCGGAAGAGCGCAAAGCCATCAAAGTGACATTCTGATTGCGGCGATGCCAGTCACTATTCCGCACGTTCCGGCGTGCATGCGTGCAGCACGCACATGCTCGCCTCATCCCCACGCATGAATTTCTTTGAGCAGCAGGATCACGCGCGACGCCAGAGCCGTACGCTGGTGATCCTGTTTGCGCTGGCGGTCCTGGCGATCGTCCTTGCGGTCAATCTCGCGCTGGCCCTGCTCTTCATCCTGGTGCAAGGCCAGCCTTTGAGCGGAGTGCATTCCTATCCGAAGGGTTTTTTCGCCACCAATACTTTGGTGACTCTGGGTTTGATCGCCGGCGGGACCCTGATCGAGCTGTTCAACCTGCGCGACGGCGGCGATGCGGTGGCGCGCATGGCGGGCGGTACGGTTGTGGAACTGAAGACGGTAGATGCGCGTGAACGCCGTTTGCTCAATGTGGTGGAAGAAATGGCGCTGGCATCCGGCATTGCCTGCCCCAGGGTGTATGTACTGGTGCGTGAAAATGCGATCAATGCGTTTGCCGCCGGCTATAACGCGAACGAAGCAGTGGTAGCGGTAACGCATGGTGCGCTTACTCGCCTGACGCGCGATGAACTGCAAGGTGTGATCGGCCATGAATTCAGTCACATTCTGAATGGCGACATGCGCCTGAATGTGCGCCTGATCGGTGTGCTGTTCGGGATACAGATGGTTGCCGGCTTCGGCCGGCATTTGATGAGTTTCGGCTGGCAGACAGTAGATGCCGGCGAACGTAATGGCAAAGGTACGCCGTTGCATATAGCGGTGTGGGTCGTTGGCGGCACACTGTTTGTGATTGGTTATATCGGGATTTTTTGCGGACGGATCATCAAATCGGCGCTGTCGCGGCAGCGTGAATTTCTGGCCGATGCCAGTGCGATTCAATTTACCCGCAACCCGGATGGCTTGGGCAATGCCTTGCGCAAGATAGGCGGGCTTACGCGTCGTGGCGGTGCCGATGCGAACATCCTGCATCCAAACGCGGAGCAACTATCGCATTTGTTTTTGAATGCGGTGCGTCCCGGTTTGTTGACAGGATGGCTTGCGACCCACCCTCCTTTGCGCGAACGGCTGCGGCGTATTTACGGCCGCGATGTCGCGCTGCTGGATGTGCCGCAAGAGGCAGAAGAAAACGCACGATTTTCTGTCACGCCGGAACGTCTGCCGGATCTTCCTTATGTCGCGGCAGGTCTTGCTGCCGGCGAACCGGACATGCAGGCAGCCAGTGCGGCGATTGCGCAAACGGCAGCGTATGCTTATGGAGATGGTGTGCCGGAAGGAACCCGGTTGGCACCGGCAATAGAGCAGGCGGTGCGCGATCCGCACGCGGCAACGGCGCTCGTGTATGCCTTGTTGTTGCTGCGCTCTACCGCAGCAAACGATAGATCTGCCGTGCTGTCGAGCCATCTGCAGGCTCAGTTTCCGGAGCAGGCAGAGCAAGTCACCGCGCTGCTTCTTGCACTGGAGCAGTTGCCGGGCCAGGCGCGTTTGCCTTTGCTGGATCTGGGCATGCCGGCCTTGCGCCAGCTCACGGTTGCCGAGCGTGCATCGCTGTTGGCGAATGTAGCGCGCCTGATCGCAGCCGACCGGCGCATCAGTCTGGATGAGTTCGTGTTGCAAACCGTGCTCACGCGGCGTCTGGCCCGACATGCCGGTCGTGCCGTGCCGGTCAGGTTCCTGTCGCTGCCGGAATTGCAGTGTGAATGTGCGGTGCTGTTTTCACTGACGGCGCATGTGCTGGCACCATTGTCGCATCAGCCGGCAGTTACTCTGTTCATGCACGCGGTGACTGCATGTCCGCAACTGGCGCTGTCAGAACAGGATTTGTTGGCGGTGGATGCACTGGATTTCGGTATCGTTAAAGCCGCGCTTGATCGCAGTAATCAGCTGGCACCGCTTGCCAAGCCGGCTCTGATCAAGGCGCTACTGACGATGGCCGATGAGCATGCAGCAATACCGCTGCTTGCTGCCGATCTGTTGCGTGCGATGTGTGCGGCGCTGGATGCGCCGATGCCGCCGCGCGTTGCCGAGATATACACGGCTTCAGGCTGGCCGGATGTTTGATGCCTGCAGCGCAGACGCTTCCCACGCGATCAGCCTGACCTGACTATAATGGGCGTAGCGATACAGATATAAAACACAGAAGCAACATCCCGGATTGTCGATTATGCAAACATCAGTTCCCGCAACTCAAAAACGCAGCTGGCTCAAGATAGCGACCTTGCTCATTATCGTGGCACTGGCTGTGGTCGGCTATCTTTCCGTGTCGAAGAAGGAAGCGATTCCGGATGTAACCTTCGTCAATCTGCAGGGAAAGAAAATTACTTCGCAGGATTTGCGCGGCAAAGTGGTGATGATCAATTTCTGGGCAACTTCCTGCACGACGTGCGTGAAGGAAATGCCGGAGATGGTAGAGACCTACAAGAAATACAATGCGCAAGGGCTGGAGTTCATCGCGGTGGCGATGGCTTACGATCCGCCTAATTACGTGTTGAATTTTGTCGAGACGCGCAAATTGCCGTTTACCGTGGCGCTCGATACGCAAGGCGAGCTGGCAAAATCGTTTGGCAATATCCAGCTGACGCCGACCACGCTGGTGGTAGACAAGAATGGCCACGTCATCAAGAAGTATGTCGGCGAACCTGATTTCGCCGCC
>NZ_JBEBPO010000006.1:0-57421 GCF_040395855.1 Herminiimonas fonticola
TATCGCGCGATCGCGTCGATCGTCTCGACTACTTTACCGACGTCACGCTTGAAACACCGGACGTGCCGGGTAAAACCGATCAGGTGGATATCAATCTAGGCGTGACTGAAAAACCGACCGGCAACATCATGCTGGGCGCAGGTTTTTCCAGTAATGAGAAACTAACCCTTAGTGCGGGAATCAACCAGGCCAATGCTTTCGGTAGCGGTAACACGATAGGTGTTGATGTCAATACCAGCCGCCTGAATCGTACTATCGCAGTATCGAGCACGAACCCTTACTTTACCGATGACGGCATCAGTCGTAGTTACGAAGCATTTATTCGTACGACTAGACCGCCGACTATTAATAACGGCGATTACCGGATTCGTACTACCGGCGGCAATATCAAATTCGGTGTGCCGTTTTCCGAGTTCGATACAGTATTTTTCGGTGCCGGTGTTGAGCGTACCGAAGTTGAAGTCTACAAAGGTCTTAGCCCGTCTTACGAGGACAGTCCGGAGGTGTACCAGCGCTACGTGAATAGCATGTTGGGCTTGCCTGAACCAGCTGATTTTAGTGGTTATCCAGATGGAAAGCGTAGTGCCAGTGCCACAGGCATCCCCCTGACAGTAGCCTGGCAGCGTGATAATCGGGATAGTGCATTGGTACCGACTAAAGGGCGTTATCAACGTGCTAATTTTGAAATTTCGCCAGCCGGTGACGCGAATTACTTCCGTACTACTTACCAGCATCAATGGTTCAAACCCTTGTTTGGCGGCAGTACGACGCTGGCCTTGAATGGCGAAGTCAATTATGGCAAGGGTCTGGGTGGCAAAGACTATCCTATTTTCAAGAATTTCTATGCCGGTGGCATCGGTTCCGTGCGTGGTTATGAAGGTTCGTCGATCGGGCCGAAGGCGAAGAGCAATGGCGACCCATTGGGCGGATCGTCACGTATCATTGCCAATGCCGAATTGCAATTTCCATTCCCAGGTTCCGGTACTGATCGCACCCTGCGCTGGTTCACCTTCTTCGATGCAGGTAATGTGTATGCAGACGGATTCGGTGGCGGCGGCATGAAAACATCGGTGGGTATCGGCTTGAGCTGGGTATCACCTCTGGGCCCGTTGAAGTTGAGTTTCGGCAAGGCCTTGAATGCGAATACAGATGGTCCGATCAATGAACGGGATAGAACCCAGGCGTTCCAATTCCAGATGGGTACAGGTTTCTGATCGCTTCAGGCATAATAAGCAGCTGGAAATCGAAATTTGAAACACGGAGATAACTTTGAAGTCGTTTACTAAACTATCAGTGGTATCCAAAGGCCTGGCATTGTTCGTTGCGGGTTTGTTTGTGGTTTCTGGCGTGCAGGCGCAAGATATGAAAGTCGGCGTAGTCAATACCGAGCGTATTTTCCGTGAGGCAGCGCCATACAAGGCGGCACAGACCAAGATCGAACAGGAATTTGCCAAGCGTCAGAAGGACCTAGAGTCCATGGCTGTCAAGGTGAAAAATATGGCAGACAAACTGGACAAGGACGCCGCCGTACTGTCGGAATCCGACCGTAACAAACGTCAGCGTGAGCTGGTTGAAGCGGACAAGGATTTTCAACGTACGCAACGTGAATTCAAGGAAGATCTGAATCAGCGTCGTAACGAAGAGATGGCAAATGTCATCGATCGCACGAACCGCGTCATCAAGCAGATTGCTGAAGCAGAGAAGTACGATCTGGTGTTGCAGGAAGCTGTGTACATCAGCCCACGTGTCGACATTACCGACAAAGTGCTCAAAGCACTGAGCAAATAAAATAAAAAGGCAACGATGAGCACTCGGCTGGGAGATTTGGTCGAACGCTTGGGGGGCCGGTTGATAGGCGATGCGGACATTGAAGTTGTCGGCATCGCGCCGTTAGGCGATGCAGATGCGTCGCACATCACGTTTCTTTCCAATCCCAAGTTTAGAGGACAGGCTGCACAAACGCGTGCGGCTGCCCTGATTCTGTCCGCTGCGGATGATGAAATCGTCGCCGCGACTTATCAGGGTGCGCGCATTGTCGTCGACAATCCGTATGCCTATTTTGCGCGTGCGGCACAATTGTTCGCGGCATTGCATGCTTATGTAGCGCCAGCGGGGATACATCCTACCGCGAGCGTTGATCCGCAGGCGAAGGTCGCGGCAAGCGCATCCATCGGGCCGCATGTGACGGTAGAAGCAGGTGCCATCATTGATGATGCCTGTGTGATTGATGCCGGCTGTTTCGTCGGTCGCGATGTACGTATCGGCGCGGCTACGCATTTTTATCCGCGCGTGACCTTTCTCGCCGGCTGCAGTATCGGTCAACGCGGCATTGTTCATCCCGGTGCAGTGATCGGTGCGGATGGTTTTGGTTTTGCCAATGAAGGCGGTACCTGGATCAAGATTCCGCAAACCGGTGCTGTCAGGATAGGCGATGACGTCGAAATCGGCGCGAATACTTCGATCGATCGCGGTGCACTGGCCGATACGGTAATAGAAGACGGCGTCAAGCTCGACAATCAGATTCAGATCGGCCACAACTGCCATATTGGCGCGCATACGGCGATGGCCGGTTGTGTCGGTGTGGCAGGCAGTGCGGTGATAGGAAAATATTGCACATTTGGTGGCGCAGCGATGGTGCTGGGACATTTGACGATTGCCGATCGCGTGCATATATCATCCGGCAGCCTGGTGTCACGCTCGATCAACGAACCAGGGCAATACACGGGATTCTATCCATTGGCAAAAAATGCAGAATGGGAAAAATCTGCCGTGATCGTACGCAATTTGGCGACGATGCGTGAGAAAATCCGCGAAATGGAAAAAACAATCAAATCGCTAGGCGATGAACAAGAGTGAAATGCAAGAGCGAGAACAAGAATGACTAATCAGGAAAATAAAGTGCCGGAAATGAAAACACTCGATATCAACCAGATCAAACAATATTTGCCGCATCGTTACCCGATGCTGCTGGTCGATCGCGTATTGACGTGGGAATCCGGCAAGTCGATTACTGCAATCAAGAATGTCACTGCAAATGAAGAGTTCTTCAATGGCCATTTCCCGCACAAGCCGGTGATGCCGGGCGTGCTGATGATAGAAGCGCTGGCGCAGACTGCCGCCTTGCTGTCCTTCCTGACGATGGGGCAGAAGCCGGACGACAATAGCGTGGTGTATTTTATCGGCATCGATGGCGCGCGCTTCAAGCGCCCGGTCGAGCCGGGCGATCAGCTGAAAATGGAAGTTGAAATCTTGCGCAATGCGCGCGGCATCTGGAAGTACAAGGCCAGCGGTTCGGTTGATGGACAAATTGCGCTGGAAGCCGAGTTGATGTGCACGATGCGTACCATTAACGATGCGGGTTCGACTACGGGGCAGTAATAATGAGCCTGATCCATTCCACTGCGATTGTCGATCCGAAGGCGCAGCTCGATACTTCAGTTGAGGTCGGCGCGTATTCCGTCATCGGTCCGCATGTCAAGATAGACGCCGGCAGCAAGATCGGTCCGCATGTGGTGGTGGAAGGCCATACCACCATAGGCCGCGACAATACGATCTTCCAGTTTGCCTCCATCGGTGCGGCGCCGCAGGACAAGAAATATGCAGGCGAGCCGACGCAGCTTGCTATCGGCGATCGCAATACCATACGCGAATTCGTCACCATCAATCTGGGCACGACGCAGGACGCCAACATCACGCGTCTGGGCAGTGACAACTGGATCATGGCCTACGTCCATATTGCGCACGATTGCCAGCTTGGCGACAACATCATTCTTGCCAACAATGCGACGCTGGCCGGTCACGTTCACCTGGAAGACTGGGTTTTTCTCGGTGGCTTTACTTCGGTCCATCAATTCTGCCGTATAGGCGCGCATGCGATGACGGCATTTACTGCCGCCGTCAGCCAGGATATTCCGCCCTTCGTGACCGCTGCCGGCAATCGCGCAGTACCGGCCGGCATCAATAGTGAAGGCTTGAAACGGCGCGGTTTCAGCAGCGAGCAGATCATGGCGATCAAGCGCGGCTATAAAATCATCTATCGCGCCAATCTGCCGCTCGAAGAAGCCAAGGCGGCTTTGCTGGCGGAAGAAAGCAAATCGCCTGACGCAGCGCTCTATCTGCGCCAATTGCGCACCTTCATCGAAACATCTCCCCGTGGCATCATCCGCTGATCTTGTCGGCAAGACCGCGATAGCAATGGTCGCCGGTGAAACCTCCGGCGACTTGCTGGCGGGACGCCTGCTGTCCGGCTTGCGCCCGCAATTGCCGGATGCGCTGATGCACGGCATAGGTGGTCCGAATATGGCGCAGCACGGTTTTGTCAGCGACTTTCCGATGGAAAAACTGTCGGTGCGCGGGCTGTTTGAAGTGCTCGCACATTATCGTGAAATCAAGGGCATTCAAATTGCGTTACGCGACCAGTTGCTGGCCGAACGGCCTGCGGTTTTCATTGGTGTCGATGCACCGGATTTCAATCTCGGACTCGAAGCGCAACTAAAGAGCGCCGGCATCCCTACCATGCATTTCATTGGCCCATCGATCTGGGCCTGGCGCGGCGGACGCATCAAGAAAATTGCGCGTGCGGTATCGCACATGTTGGTGATTTTTCCGTTTGAAGAAGAAATTTATCGTCAGGCCGGGATTCCCGCAACCTACGTCGGTCATCCGCTGGCGCAGGTAATACCGATGGAGCCGGATCAGGTCGCCGCACGCGTGGCACTGAATTTGCCCACACATGCGCCTGTCGTGGCGCTGCTGCCGGGCAGCCGGATGTCGGAGCTGAAATACAATGCAGTGGCTTTTGTGGCGGCAGCCAAGCTATTGCTGCAACGCGATCCGTCGCTGCAGTTTGTCGCGCCCATGGCTGGCGAGGCGCAACATCGCTACTTCAATGAACTGATTGCGCAGGCCGGTTTGCAGGATGTGCAGATCAAGGTCATAGACGGGCAATCGCATCGGGCACTGGCGGCGGCAGATGCAGTCATGGTGGCATCTGGCACTGCCTCGCTCGAGGTAGCCTTGTTCAAGAAACCGATGGTGATTGCCTACAAAATGATGCGCGCATCCTGGCATGTGCTGCGGCATATGGGGTATCAACCATGGATAGGTTTGCCGAATATCCTGGCGCAGGAATTTCTGGTGCCGGAGCTGTTGCAGGATGCGGCTACGCCGCAAGCGCTGGCAGATGCCTTGTGGCAGCAATTGCAGGATGGTGCGCATCGAGATTACCTGCAGCGCCGCTTTACTGAAATGCACCACACGCTGTTGCGCGACACCGCCGGCGAAAGCGCACGTGCGGTACTCGAATTGATTGCACAATCGCCGCGTCGCGCCTGAAGCCCTGGCATTTACTGCAATAGAATTTAAAAGACCGTCATGGCAATAAAAAACGATACCAATCTTTCCTTGTTCAGCAGTCTGGATGAGGACGTCATCTGTGGTGTCGACGAGGCAGGGCGCGGACCTTTGGCCGGCCCGGTATTCGCAGCTGCGGTCATTCTCGATCCCATGCGGCCGATAGACGGTTTGCGCGATTCAAAAAAATTAAGCGAAGTGCGACGTGATGCGCTGGCGATCGATATCAAGGCGCATGCATTGTCCTGGTCGATTGCCCAATGTTCGGAAGAAGAAATCGACAGTCTGAATATTCTGCAGGCGACGATGCTGGCGATGCGCCGTGCGGTGGAAGGTTTGCACATACAGCCGACGCTGGCGCTGATAGATGGCAATCGCTGCCCGGTGATGACCGTGCGTGCGGAAGCGATCATCAAGGGCGACGACAAGGTGCAGGCTATTTCGGCCGCATCGATACTGGCGAAAACAGCGCGCGACCATGCGCTGGGATTGCTGCATATTGCTTACCCACATTACGCGTTTGACCAGCACAAGGGTTATCCAACGGCGTTGCATCTGGAGCGCCTGCGTGAACATGGCGTGTCACCCGTACATCGCAAATCGTATGCGCCTGTACGTGCCTTGCTGGGTAGCGCAGTTGTGAATGACAAACGCTGAGCCATCATGACGACCAAAACCATTTCATCGCGCGACAATCCGCTCTACAAGGAGTTGAAGCATCTCGCTACCAGTTCGCAGGCGCGCCGCAAGGCTGGGCGCACTTTGCTCGACGGTATACATCTGTGCGAAGCGTATCTGCAGCAGGTCGGTCTGCCGCCACTGTGCATTGCGAGTGAAACAGCCTTGCTCAATGGTGAAGTGACGGTGATCGTCCAGCAGTGCAGCGACAGCCACACGCAATGCATCGTGTTGCCGGATGCCTTGTTCCACGCATTAAGCCAGGTTGAGCATGGCATCGATATTCTGTTCGTCATCGATACACCGGAACTGGCCGAGCCGCAACGACTGTTGCAGTCTGCAGTTCTGCTGGACAAGGTGCAGGACCCGGGCAACTTCGGCTCCATTGTGCGTAGCGCCGCCGCCGCCGGCATCAAGCAGATATTTTGCAGCGCCGGAACCACCTTTGCATGGTCGCCCAAGGTCATGCGTGCCGGCATGGGCGCGCATTTTCTGCTGGAGATTTTTGAAAACGTCGATCTCGATGCCTTGATTGCGCGCGCCGATATTCCTGTCATCGCCACCAGTTCGCATGCAGAGAAGCGGCTCTACGATCTGGATCTGACGCAGCCGGTTGCCTGGCTGTTCGGGCATGAAGGGCAGGGCGTGGCAGAACATTTACTGGCGCTGGCTACGCACCAGGTCACGATTCCGCATCTGGGTGCGATCGAGTCACTGAACGTGGCTGCCAGTTCGGCAGTGTGCTTCTTCGAGCAGGTACGGCAAAAAACCGCGCGTTCCTGATCCGTTTAATCCGTTCTTTGTTCGGATTTGATTTCCTGCAGTATGGTGGCGGAAATTTCTTCAATCGACTTGGTGGTCGATGACATCCAGCGTATGCCTTCGCGGCGCATCATTTTTTCCGCTTCATTGATTTCGTAACGACAGTTTGCCAGCGCCGCATATTTGCTGCCGGGCAGGCGTTCGTTGCGGATTTCTGCCAGCCGGTCGGCAGCGATCGAGAGGCCGAATATCTTGCTCTTGTATTCCAGCAGATCGCCAGGCAATTTTTCCCGCGCAAAATCATCGGGTATCAAAGGATAGTTTGCCGCCTTGATGCCATACTGCATCGCCAGAAAAAGGCTGGTCGGCGTTTTTCCGGAGCGCGAGACGCCAACCAGAATCACATCCGCTTCCGCCAGATTCTTGTTCGACTGCCCATCGTCGTGTGCCAGGGAAAAATTGATGGCTTCGATCCGGTTTTTGTATTCCTCCGAATCGGTGCTGGTATGGCTGCGGCCTATCGTATGCGTCGATTTCACACCCAGTTCCTGCTCCAGCGGCTCAACGAAAGTCTGAATCAAATCCATGTGCATGCCTTTGGATTGCCGCACTACTTTCGATAGTTCGGCTTTGACCAGCGTCGAAAAAATAATCGGACGTTGACCATCGAGTGCAAATGCATCATTGATTTTGCGCAGTGCATCATGTGCCTTGTCCAGCGTATCGATGAAAGGAAGGCGGATCTGTTTGAAACGCAAATCGAACTGCGTCAATACCGAATGACCAAAGGTTTCAGCAGTAATGCCAGTACCGTCGGAAACGAAAAAAACGGTGCGTGCGCTGGGCGTGGAGCGATTTGCAGGAGTGGACATAAATAAAATGTAAGTCTGATGTAAGTTAAAAAAATGCTGCACTGCGATGCGCATCGAGACGGGATTCGGTAAAATGGCGGCCAATAGCTGTTTTTATCCAAGGCCGCTCTCGAAGAATAACAAAAACTGTAGCCTCAGAAAGGCACGCATGAAGATTTCTTGTCATCAAAGCAGAGGTTGTTATGTCGAACGTAGTAAACACTGGTATTAAGCATGACCAGGTAGCAGAAGGAAATTACGTCATTTCCTTCGAACATCTCCGGATGTCCGATGTGGACTCGGTGGGAGGTAAAAACTCTTCACTGGGTGAAATGATCAGTCAGCTCGCGGAAGCGGGTGTGCGGGTGCCGGGTGGCTTTGCCACTACGGCGCAGGCGTTTCGGGATTTTCTTGAACATTCCGAAGGCGGTGGACTGAGTCTGGCGCAACGCATTGCAGATCGGCTGGCCGATTTGAATACCGACGACGTCCGTGCGCTCGCGCAGGCTGGCGCCGAGATTCGGCAATGGATCGTGGAAACACCGTTTCAGCCGCGACTCCTGAATGAAATCACCCAGTATTATCAAGCTCTTTCCTCTGATTCATCCAAGGAAATGTCGTTTGCCGTGCGTTCTTCCGCTACCGCTGAAGATTTGCCGGATGCCTCGTTTGCCGGTCAGCAGGAAACTTTCCTCAACGTTGTCGGTATCGATAATGTGCTGGAAGCCATCAAGCACGTGTTCGCTTCGCTGTACAACGACCGCGCCATCTCGTATCGCGTACACAAGGGTTTCACCCACGCTGAAGTAGCATTGTCAGCTGGTGTGCAGCGCATGGTGCGTTCCGATCTGGGTTCCGCCGGTGTGATGTTTACGCTGGATACCGAATCCGGTTTCACGGATGTGGTCTTCATCACTTCCAGCTATGGTCTGGGCGAAACAGTGGTGCAGGGCGCCGTCAATCCTGACGAATTCTATGTGCACAAGCCGATGCTGGAACAGGGCAAGCTGCCTATCATCCGCCGCAACATCGGCTCCAAACTGATCAAGATGGAATTCACTGCCGAAGCGAAAGCAGGGCGTTCGGTGCAGACCGTGGATGTGCCTATCGGCATGCGCAATCGCTACTCGCTGACCGACGAAGAAATCGTGCAACTGGCAAAGTACGCCGTCATCATTGAAAAGCACTACGGTCGTCCGATGGATATCGAATGGGGCAAGGACGGTCTGGATGGCAAGCTGTACATCCTGCAAGCGCGTCCGGAAACCGTCAAGTCGCAGCAAAAGACGACCGACGTGCAGCAGCGTTTCAAGATGAAAGGCAGCGGCACTGTATTGACCGTAGGTCGTGCGATTGGCCAGAAGATCGGTGCCGGTCCGGTTCGCGTCATTCTGGATGCAGCAGACATGGAACGCGTGCAGCCTGGCGATGTACTGGTTGCCGACATGACCGATCCGAACTGGGAACCGGTCATGAAGCGCGCTTCCGCCATCATTACCAATCGTGGTGGTCGTACCTGTCATGCAGCGATTATTGCGCGTGAACTGGGTGTGCCGGCTGTGGTCGGCTGCGGTGATGCGACCGAGTTGTTGAAGGATGGCGCACTGGTCACGGTGTCTTGTGCTGAAGGCGATGAAGGCAAGGTCTATGACGGCTTGCTCGAGTCTGAAGTAACAGAAATCGCACGCGGCGATTTGCCTGAACTGCCATTGAAGATCACGCTTAACGTCGGCAATCCTCAGCTCGCGTTTGACTTCCAGTCGATTCCAAATGCAGGTGTTGGTCTGGCGCGTCTGGAGTTCATCATCAACAACAATATCGGCGTCCATCCAAAAGCAATTCTGGAATATCCGAACATCGATCCGGATTTGAAGAAGGCAGTGGAATCGGTCGCACGCGGTCATGCGTCGCCGAAGGCGTTTTATATCGACAAACTGGCGGAAGGCATTGCCACCATCGGGGCTGCATTCTGGCCGAAGCCGGTGATTGTGCGTCTGTCGGATTTCAAATCGAACGAGTACAAGAAGCTGATCGGCGGTTCGCGTTACGAGCCGGATGAAGAAAATCCGATGCTGGGTTTCCGCGGTGTAGCGCGTTATCTCGCACCTGATTTTGCCGAATCGTTCGAGATGGAATGCAAGGCGATGAAGCGCGTGCGTGACGAGATGGGTCTGACCAACGTCGAGATCATGGTGCCGTTTGTTCGTACCCTGGGCCAGGCTGAGAAAGTCATTAACCTGCTGGCGAAGAATGGCTTGAAGCGTGGTGAAAACGGCTTGCGCATCGTCATGATGTGCGAAGTGCCATCGAATGCAATTCTGGCGGAAGAATTCCTGAATTACTTCGATGGTTTCTCTATCGGTTCCAACGATTTGACGCAGCTGACGCTGGGCCTGGATCGCGACTCCGGCATGGAAATTCTGGCTGCCGATTTTGACGAGCGTGATCCTGCGGTACTGGCCTTGTTCTCGCGTGCGATTGCTGCATGCCGCAAGCAGGGCAAGTACGTCGGCATCTGCGGTCAGGGCCCATCGGATCATCCGGATTTTGCAGAGTGGCTGATGAAGGAAGGCATTACTTCACTTTCACTCAATCCTGATTCAGTGATCGAAACATGGCAGAGTCTGGCTAAACGTCTGTAATAAAGTCGCTGAATAAGTAAGTGAAACGGTCGGGTGCTTATATTTTTTCCGATCACAGTTTTTTAGACTAGACTGTGGACACCCGACCGGATAACACTGAACAAGCCTTATCGTGGTTTCTTGACCCTCGTTGCTCTCCGGACTGCGAGGGTTTTTTGCTTAATAACCAAAGGAATACGTAAAGGAATACTGATGACGGACTGGATGATTTGGTTTGCAGTGGCATGCGTGTTGATCATACTGGAAATGGCAACCGGCACCTTTTATCTATTGATGATAGCCATCGGTACTGCGGCAGGCGGCATTGCTGCACTGAGCGGCGCGAGCGGCACATGGCAGTGCATCGTGGCGGCAGTACTGGCTGCGATCAGTACCTTTGCCTTGCGGCGCAGTCGTTTTGGTAAGTCGGAAAATCTGGACGCATCGCGCGATCCCGGTGTGAATCTTGATATCGGACAAACGCTGGAAGTTGCAGAGTGGCGCAATGTTGCGGGTGCCGCCAGTACAGCACGTGTCATGTATCGCGGCGCCTTGTGGGATGTCGAGCTGGCCAGCGGCGGCACAGCAGTAGCAGGCCAGTTCCGGATTCAGGAAGTGCAGGGCAACCGGCTGATTGTCATCAATAACAATGCGGCTGGTAATTAAACCTGCCGTTTTGCAGATCAGTTACATTACGACCTAATCGCAACATACCAAGGAGTTCACATGTTTGGTACTACAAGCACTACCATCATTTTTTTGCTCTTCGTCGTCATTGTTTTTGTCGTCAAGACGATCAACGTCGTACCGCAACAGCATGCGTGGGTAGTGGAACGTCTGGGTAAATATCATGCAACGCTGGGCCCTGGCCTGAAGATCGTGCTGCCTTTCATCGATCGCATCGCCTACAAGCATTCGCTGAAAGAAATTCCGCTCGACGTGCCTATGCAGGTCTGTATCACCAAGGACAATACGCAGCTTGAAGTCGATGGCATTCTGTATTTTCAGGTGACCGATCCCATGCGTGCATCGTATGGATCATCGAATTATATTTCGGCGATTTCGCAACTGGCGCAAACAACGTTGCGCTCAGTCATTGGGCGCATGGAGCTGGACAAGACCTTTGAAGAGCGCGACCTGATCAATCACAGCGTGGTTGGCGCAGTAGATGAATCGGCGGCGAACTGGGGTGTGAAAGTCTTGCGTTATGAAATCAAGGATTTGACACCGCCGCGTGAAATTCTGCATGCAATGCAATCGCAGATCACTGCCGAACGTGAGAAGCGCGCACTGATCGCAGCGTCGGAAGGCCGCAAGCAGGAACAGATCAATATCGCTACCGGCGAACGCGAGGCATCGATTGCCCGTTCGGAAGGCGAGAAGCAGGCGGCGATCAATCGTGCGCAAGGTGAAGCATCGGCCATTCTGTCGATTGCAGAGGCGACTGCCGAGGCAATCCGTAAAACCGCATCGGCGATACGGGAGCCGGGTGGCTCGGATGCTGTGAATCTGAAAGTGGCCGAACAGTATGTCGAAGCATTCGGCAAGCTGGCGAAGACCAATAATTCCATCATCATCCCAGCCAATCTGGGCGATATGAGCGGACTGATTGCGACTGCCATGCAGGTAGTGAAATCGCAGGGGGCGCAGATCAAGTCCTGAGCCTGCCCGGCAAACCGGAAGAATCTCGGCTAAATAAAAAACGGCGCTCAAGGGCGCCGTTTTTTTATCGTCGGTTCTGTTTCATTACCGCCTGGATTTCGCGCTGGGTGTCGCGCTGTTTCTCGCTATCGCGCTTGTCGTGCTGTTTCTTGCCTTTCGCCAGTCCGATCTCGCACTTGATATAGCCTTTCTGGTAGTGCAGGTTGAGCGGCACCAGCGTGTAGCCGGCACGTTCAACCTTGATCGACAGTTTTTTGATTTCATCGGCCTTCAGCAGCAGCTTGCGGGTGCGTACCGGATCGGGCGTGACGTGTGTGGAGGCGGAGGTCAGCGGGCTGATATGCGCACCGAAGAGGAAAATTTCTTCGTTGCGCACGATCACGTATGCCTCTTTCAATTGCGAGCGTCCGGCGCGTATGGCCTTGACTTCCCAACCTTGCAATACGATGCCGGCCTCGAAGCGCTCCTCGATAAAATAATCGTGGAATGCTTTTCTGTTATCAACAATGCTCATGAGTTTCGGCGTATGGTCGGTTAAAATGGCAACTCTGCGATTCTATCAAACGGTTCCTATTCGATGGCAGTAGTGCACAAAACAGTTTTGCTGGGTTACAGCGCCGAACAGATGTTCACGCTGGTTGATCGGGTCGAGGATTATCCTCAATTCCTGCCATGGTGCGGGGGAATTGACATCAAACAGCGTGAAGAAGGCAGGCTGGTGGCTAGCATCATGATCAATTATCATGGCATCAAGCAAAGTTTCACCACCGAGAACACGACGGTACGGCCGGCCTCGATGACCATGCGTTTGCTGGAGGGACCATTCAAGGAATTGCATGGCACCTGGACTTTCAAGCCCTTGCGTGAAGATGCCTGCAAGATTGAATTCGATTTGCAGTATGAGTTTTCCAGTCGCCTGATCGAATCCATTATCGGGCCGGTGTTCAACATGATTGCGACCAGCTTCGTCGATTCATTCAGCAAGCGGGCGGATGAAGTCTATGGCTGAAATAATTGCTCCTGCCGTCATTCATATCCAGATCTGCTACGCCAGAGAGGATAAGCAGTTTCTGCTGGATCAGACTGTGCCGGCTGGCACGACGATACAGCAGGCGATTGAAGGCAGTGGAATTATCCGGCTGGCGCCGGAAATCGATGTGAGCGTCTGGCGCGTCGGTATTTACGGCAAGTTGAAAACGCTGGATACCGTGCTGCGCGAACATGACAGGGTGGAAATTTATAGGCCCCTGATCGCAGATCCGAAAGATTCCCGGCGCAAGCGCGCCGAAAATCGGGACGTCAAAAAGAAGGCCTGACAGATCTGCCGGTTCAGCGACCTGTTTTGGTCAAGATTTCAAATCTTATTTGCATTCTTCCATCGCGCGTTTGTTTTCACGCATTTCCTGTGCACGTTCTTCATCGCTCAGATAGGCACGTTCGCCGGATTTATCCATGCGGCTGATGCGCTCGCCCGAATCCAGCACGCGCTTGTAATTGCTTGCCTGTTCGCAGTTTTTCTTCTTGTCTGCGGCGGCCTGTTTTTTTGCCTCTGTTTCCTTGTCTTTTTCTGCTTGCTCGGCACGGCGCTTCTGGAAGTCTGCGTTCTTTTCAGCGATGGTTTGTGGGCCTTTTTTTGCCGCTTCGCCATCTTTTTCAGATTCTTCGACCGGTTTGGCTGGCGTGCTGGCCGGCGTCATACCCTTTGGCGATTTGAGAATTTTGCTGTTTGGCACTGATGCGGGCGGCGGCGTGTCGGAATACTGTTTGACACCTTTGTCATTCAACCAGACGTATTGGGCCATGGCTGCGCTGGTGCATCCGGCGAGCAAAATGGCGACAGCAAGGCGTTTCAAACCGGGTGCGTGCATGGTGTGTCCTTAAAGGAAGGCAAGAATAAATACTTGTGCGATTTCGCCATGCTTCCCCTCATCTGTCAATGCATAGGCGGGTTTTGGCGGAAATCTTGTCGCAAGGGCGGGACGCGGCAAACGGATTTCTGTATAATTCGGTTTTGCGCCAATAGGAAAACACTATGCGTTTATTACAAAAAGCACTCACATTCGATGACGTGCTGCTGGTTCCGGCTTACTCAGACATCCTTCCCAAAGATACTTCTCTTGTTACGCGCCTGACGCGCAACATCACGTTGAATATTCCCTTGCTGTCCGCAGCGATGGATACCGTGACCGAAGCGCGCCTTGCCATTGCAATGGCTCAGGAAGGCGGGATTGGCATTATCCACAAGAATCTGACTGCCGCCGAGCAGGCGCGCGAAGTCGCCAAGGTCAAGCGTTTTGAGTCCGGCGTGGTGCGTGATCCGATCACGATTCCTCCCAACACCAAGATCCGCGATGTGATGGCCCTGTCGCAGCAACATGGCATCAGCGGCTTCCCAGTCGTGGAAGGCAAGAACGTCGTCGGCATCATCACGAACCGCGATCTGCGTTTTGAAAACGAACTGGATGCGCCGGTCAGCAGCAAGATGACGCCGAAAGACAAACTGGTTTGCGTGCAGGAAGGTGCCGATCTGGCGGAAGCCAAGCGCCTGATGAACAAGCACAGGCTGGAGCGTGTTCTTGTTGTCAATGACGCGTTTGAGTTACGTGGATTGATTACTGCGAAGGATATTCAAAAGGCGACCGAACATCCGCTGGCATCCAAAGACAGCCAGGGTAAGTTGCGCGTCGGTGCCGCAGTCGGTGTTGGTGCCGATAACGACGAACGCGTCGATCTGCTGGTCAAGGCCGGTGTGGACGTGATCGTGGTCGATACCGCACACGGTCATTCCAAAGGCGTGCTGGATCGGGTGCGCTGGATCAAGGATAACTACAAGGATGTGGACGTCATCGGCGGCAATATCGCGACTGCTGCTGCTGCGCTGGCGCTGGTTGAGCATGGTGCGGATGGTGTCAAGGTCGGTATCGGCCCAGGCTCGATTTGTACGACCCGTATCGTCGCCGGCGTCGGTGTGCCGCAAATTACTGCCATTTCCAATGTGGCCGAAGCACTCAAAGGTACCGGCGTGCCGTGTATCGCTGATGGCGGCATTCGTTTTTCCGGCGATATTTCCAAGGCGCTGGCAGCTGGTGCATCGACCGTGATGATGGGCAGCATGTTTGCCGGTACCGATGAAGCGCCGGGCGAAGTGATTCTGTTCCAGGGTCGCAGCTACAAGGCTTACCGCGGCATGGGCAGTCTGGGCGCGATGGCAGATGGTTCGGCTGATCGCTACTTCCAGGACCCGGCGAATAACGTCGACAAGTTCGTACCGGAAGGTATCGAAGGTCGCGTTGCCTACAAAGGCAGCATGGTCACGATTCTGTATCAACTGGTGGGCGGTGTCCGTTCAACCATGGGTTACTGCGGTTGCTCGACGATAGACCAGTTCCGTGACACGGCAGAGTTCGTGGAAATCACTTCGGCGGGCATGAGCGAATCGCATGTGCACGACGTGCAGATCACCAAGGAAGCGCCTAACTACCGCGCTGACTGAGATCGTGTCGCAGCTGGCAAATGAAATGACTGTAGCAGGCAGGGTGGATCACGAGGATCTTGCACAGGTGATTGCGCGTATCGAGCGGCTGGGTAAAGGCCTGTTCGGCGTCACGGCCTGTGTTGTGCACCTGCATGCTGCAGACGAGGCGCTTGCCGAAACGGTTTTTGCTTCGCCAGCGCATCGCTTCTGCGCCGACTTGCCTTTAGGCGAGACCTTGCAATTGATACCGGAGAAAGCATCGTCGCCCTTCAGTCCTGCGTTGGGCAAGGTTGATAATTTCGAGGTGCGGTTTTGTGCCTTGCAGCCTTTGCGCGATCGCGCCGGCAATATCGTCGGCAGAGTAGGGTTGCTGCATGAGCGCACGCGCGCTTTCACATCCGGCGATGGACACTGGATGGCGGATCTGGCGGCGCTGATCGAGCGGGAATTGCACTTCTCGGGATTGGTCGTTGAGACAGCTCGCGCCGGGTCTTGATCTGAAAATTAATTGTTCCATATTGAAACGCTAAGCCATTTATCTCATGCATTCGAAAATTCTCATTCTTGATTTCGGTTCCCAGGTCACCCAGCTGATCGCACGTCGCGTGCGCGATTCCGGTGTTTTTTCCGAAGTCTATCCGTATGACGTCAGCGATGAATTCGTACGCAATTACGGCGCAGCCGGCGTGATTTTGTCGGGCGGGCCGAACTCGGTGATCGAGGGCGACGAGTCGCCGCGCGTACCGCAAGCCGTATTTGAACTGGGCGTGCCGGTACTGGGAATCTGTTACGGCATGCAGGCGATGGCCGAGCAACTCGGCGGCAAGGTTGAAAATGGCCACGTTCGCGAATTCGGTTACGCCGAAGTGCGTGCACATGGTCACACGGCACTGCTGAAAGACATCAGTGATTTCACGACCGCTGAAGGCCATGGCATGCTGAAGGTCTGGATGAGCCATGGCGACAAGGTCAATGAAATGCCACCCGGCTTCAAGCTGATGGCATCGACGCCGAATTGCCCGATCGCCGGCATGGCCGATGAAGCACGTCGCATGTATGCATTCCAGTTTCACCCGGAAGTCACGCATACGGTACAGGGCAAGGCGATCATCGCGCGTTTCGTGCACGATATCTGCGGCTGCAAATCGGACTGGAACATGCCCGATTACATCGCTGAAGCGGTGGAAAAAATTCGCCAGCAGGTCGGTACAGATGAAGTCATTCTCGGCTTGTCCGGCGGCGTGGACAGCAGTGTCGCGGCGGCACTGATACATCGCGCCATCGGCGACCAGCTGACTTGCGTATTTGTCGACCACGGTTTGCTGCGTCTCGACGAAGGCAAGATGGTGATGGACATGTTCGCCGACAATCTGGGCGTCAACGTGATTCGTATCGATGCAGTCGATCAGTTCATGGGGCATCTGGCCGGCGTGACCGATCCGGAAGCCAAGCGCAAGATCATCGGCCGTGAATTCGTTGAAGTGTTCCAGGTTGAAGCCGGCAAACGCAAGAACGCGAAGTGGCTTGCGCAGGGTACGATTTATCCGGACGTGATTGAAAGCGCAGGCAAGGGCAAGAAGGGCCATACGATCAAGAGCCACCACAATGTCGGTGGCTTGCCTGAGACATTGAACCTGCAATTGCTGGAACCGCTGCGCGAATTGTTCAAGGATGAAGTACGTCAACTGGGCGTAGCGCTCGGCCTGCCGCACGATATGGTGTATCGCCATCCATTCCCTGGTCCTGGTCTGGGCGTACGTATCCTGGGTGAAGTGAAAAAAGAATTCGCCGACCTGCTGCGTCGCGCCGATGCAATTTTTATCGAAGAACTGCGCAACACGCCATTTGTGGCGACTCCCGGCGCATCGGAAGCAACCGATAATGGAATTCCGCACCGCAACTGGTACGACGCCACCAGCCAGGCTTTTGCTGTCTTCCTGCCGGTCAAGTCGGTCGGTGTGATGGGCGATGGCCGCACTTATGAATATGTGGTGGCCTTGCGTGCAGTGCAGACGCAGGATTTCATGACCGCGCACTGGGCGCATTTGCCATATGATCTGCTTGGCAAGGTTTCCAACCGCATCATCAATGAAGTACGCGGCATCAACCGCGTTGTGTACGATATTTCCGGCAAGCCGCCGGCCACGATCGAGTGGGAGTAAACGGTTTCATTCTGCGCAGACACGGCGCGGATAAAATCAGCATGTAGTTCCTGACGCCATCCTCATCGGATGGCGTTTGCGTTTACCGGCAATGTTTACCGGTAATGACAAGGCAATCAATCCTTGAGCCCGAGTCGCCGTGCCAGCTTGTGCAGGTTGCTTGCATCCACATCCAGTTGCCGTGCTGCCTGTGCCCAGCTGCCGCCATGGGCATCCAGTGCCTGTTGAATAGTGTGACGCTCACATGTTGCCACTGCATCGCGCAGGGACGATATGGCGAGGGGGATGCCTGGCGTCGCTACCTGAGGCGCAAGCGCTGGCGGCAATTCCACTGCGTCCAGATCAAGCAGGTCTGCTTCCAGTGTGATGATGTCATTGCGATTGACGCCGCGACTGAGGGTCTTGAGCGCAGCGCGGCTGATCACATGCTCCAGTTCGCGCACATTGCCGGGCCAGCGATAGCGACGCAGGGCAGCTTGCGCATCGGTCGATAAGCGCAGGCTGCGCAAGCCGAGCCGTGCGCGATTGAGTTCCAGAAAACGTCCAGCCAGCAGCAGTACATCGTTGCCGCGTTCGCGCAGCGGTGGGATCGGCAAGGGGTAGACCGACAGGCGGTGATACAGGTCGGCGCGGAATGCGCCGTCCCGCACCAGGTCGCGCAAGTTGCGGTTGGTGGCGGCGATCACGCGTACATTGACGCGTCGCGGCCGGTCTGCACCCAGGCGCTGAATCTCGCCGTTCTGCAAAGTACGCAGCAGTTTGGCTTGTACCGCCAGTGGCAGTTCACCTACTTCATCGAGAAACAGCGTGCCGCCTTCGGCCGCTTCAAAACGGCCGGGCCTGTCGCTGATGGCGCCCGAGAATGCGCCTTTGGCATGGCCGAACAATTCGCTTTCTGCCAGCGATTCAGGCAATGCCGCGCAGTTGACGTGCACCAGCGGTTGCGCATGACGGCGCGACTGACGATGCAGGCGGTGCGCAAATAATTCCTTGCCGACGCCGGTTTCGCCCAGCAGCAGTACCGGCAATTCCGAATCGGCGACCACACGCATTTCATGCAATAGCTGGCCGATTGCTTCGCTCTGGCCGATGATTTCGCTTTCCTGCTTGCTGCTGTCCACAGGTGCATCGCCACGCGTCAGGCGTAGCGCACGAATTTCGGCTTCCAGGCGAGTAATGCGGATAGCGGCCTCGATGATCGTGGTGAGTTGCTGCAGTTCCGTTTGCGCAATGTCGTCGAAGGTGCCGATCTGCAGCGCATCCAGCGTCAGTACGCCCCAGGGCTGTCCCTCGACATGCAGGCTGATGCCCATGCAATCGTGGACTGGCAAAGGTTCGCCTATGTGTTCGTCAATCAATCCATCGTAAGGGTCAGGTAACGTGCTGTCGTGATGAAAGCGGGTAACGTCGCGTCGCGTCAGGATGGCAGCCAGACGCGGATGCTGGCTGATTGCGAAACGACGGCCCAGCGCATCGCGCACCAGACCGTCTACGGCAATCGGCCGCAAATGTTCTCCTTCCAATTGCAGCAACGCTACGGCACCGCAACGGAAATGCGTACGCAGGGTGCTGACCAGTCGCTGCATGCGGATCGCTGGCGCAAGATTGGCCACCAGATCGGCGAGGAAGAAATTTGTCATCATGGTTTAAATAACCTTAAGCGGTTTAATTTACCTTTTTTATTTAGGGTAAATAATACCATTGCACTTGCAATATATTGATTTTGTTTTACTTTTTTCTGGCACGCGATTCGCATAGTGTTCTTTACACATGCTAGTGAAAAAGGAATCGCGATGGACATGCTTGATCAATCTTTGGGACAACTGGCCCGTAGCGTTGTTGGCGCCACTAGGGTTTTTAATGATTACCAGCTCGATTTTTGCTGTGGCGGCAAATATAGCCTGCGTGACGCCGCACAAAGAAAAGGTATCGATGCGGAGGAAATCGTCCAGCGTCTGGCAAACCTGCAAGGCGCCACGGATGAAACCGATTGGAGTGCCGAGTCGTCGGAAACTCTGATTGACCATATTCTGCTGCGCTTTCATGAACGTCATCGCCAGCAATTGCCGGAATTGATAAGGCTGGCACGCAAAGTCGAACAGACGCACGGTGATCGCAATGACTGTCCGGTCGGTCTCGCTGATCATTTGAGCGAAATGCAGCAGGAACTGGAAAGCCACATGAAAAAAGAGGAGCAGATACTGTTCCCCTTGCTGTTGTGCGGGCAGGCGGCACTGATAGGTGGTCCTATCACCATCATGCGCATGGAACACGAACAGCATGGCGACGCCTTGCAGCATCTGCTGGCGCTGACGAACGATATGAACCTGCCGCAAGCAGTGTGCAGCACCTGGCGGGCGTTGTACTTTGCGCTACGTGTATTTCGCGAAGACCTGATGGAGCACATCCATCTGGAAAACAACATCCTGTTTGAAAATGCTGCGCTGCTCAGTTCAGTGCATGCGTAAAGATTTTATTTAAAGTGGAACGGTAGATGAATATTGATAAATTCAAACAGCAGCATGTCGATATCCTCGGCAACATTTCAACCCTGCGTAAATTGACACAGGCTGGCGTGGCGCAGAACGCGTCAGATATCGCCAGGCTGGTCGTGGCTATGAGTTCAACCATCAAACTGCATCTGGCGGTCGAAGACAAGGTTTTGTACCCGGCCTTGCAGAATGGCCATGATGCCGGCATGGCGCGCATGGGCAGGCAGTTTCAGGAGGAAATGAGTGTGATCGCGCGTACTTATGAAGGGTTTGCGCAGCGCTGGAATACTGCGCACAGTTTGCAACAAAATGAAGATGGTTTCCGTGCCGATGCCAATATTGTTTTGCGTACGCTGCATGAACGCATGCAACGTGAAAACCGCGATTTTTATCCGCGCATAGAAGCTTTGTAAGTTAGTTGATTTTATTGTTGTTTGCCTAAAGGAGAAAAAAGTGAAGATATGGAAAACCGCAGCCTTGCTGATGCTGGCAGGGTTGAGCAGTTCGGTGCTGGCAGCAGATTGTTCGACCGAGATAGATGGCAACGATGCAATGCAATTCAACAAGGCCAGTATTAGCGTGCCGCAAAGCTGCAAACAATTTACCGTCAAACTCAAGCACAGCGGCAAGCTGCCGAAAACGGCAATGGGTCATAACTGGGTACTCAGCAAAACCGCTGACGTGCAAGGTATCGCCACTGACGGCATGGCTGCCGGTGCGGCTAAAAATTATGTGAAAGACGGTGATGCGCGGGTGATTGCGCATACCAAAGTAGTAGGCGGTGGCGAAAGCGATGCGGTGACATTTCAGACCGGCAAACTCAAAGCAGGTGAAAGCTACACTTACTTTTGCTCCTTCCCCGGCCATTCGGGAATCATGAAGGGGAGCTTGCAGTTGACGAAGTAATTGTGCAGGTCGATGGCAGCGTTGCCTGTACCTGACGAGGAGAAAGCATCGCAGCCGCCAGTAAACCGCAAAAGCAGACTTCGCCGCTTTTATTATTTATTGGTTCTTGAGGTCATTCGGGTTAAACCGGATGACTTTTTCATTTTAAGACTCAGCTTCACTTGAAATGGAGAAAAAATCTCCTCTTTGAAAATACCCTTTAAATGTTTGTGCTCTCGTTTTCCGGCGAGCGAGTTCATGCAGTTTGCTCATTTTCATTGACTTTTAAATAGGAATGGTTATCATTCCATCTTCTTGTTAGGTAGCTAGCCAACTGTTCGTCACTCACCAATTGGGGTGAGTCGGCGAAATGCCAGCCAATTATTTTTATTATTAATTGGGGGACAGATGGTTATGCAAGCGCGCATCCAGCGGCGTTACAAGTTCAATCGGTTTGCGGTATTGATGGCGCTTGCTATCCCCGTGGCTGCTCATTCTCAAGTTACTGAACCGAACGGTGGTTCTTCATCGCAGGCTATTCCTGCATCCCAAAACGAGAGCAATGTACCGGCAGTCACGACTTTGCCAGCGGTGAATGTAAGTGGCGTGCAGGAAACGGCAACCGGCCCCGTGATTGGATATCGCGCTACGCGTTCCTCGACTGCGACCAAGACAGATACTTCATTGGCGGAAACACTGCAGGCAGTCACGGTCGTGACGCGTGACCAGATTGTGGACCAGGGCGCGACCAATTTGCAGGATGCATTGACCTATGCTGCAGGCGTTCGCTCTGACGCATACGGCCTTGATTCCCGTACTGACTCGGTATTGGTACGCGGCGCTTCACCAGACGTTTACATTGACGGCCTGCGACAGGCAAATGATTACTATACGAGCGCTGCACGTCCCGATCCATTCACCCTGGAACGCATTGAAGTATTACGTGGGCCCGCTGCCATGTCTTATGGACAAGGCAGCACCGGCGGTGTGCTGAATCTGGTTTCCAAACGGCCTCAAGAAGAGTTTCAAGGCGAGGTTGGCGTACAGCTCGGTAGTTTTGGACGCAAACAATTGCAGACCGATGTGACGGGACCTTTGACGGAAGATAAGCAGTGGCTCTATCGTCTGGTTGCAATAGCGCGTAATTCAGATACGCAAGTTGACTACGTAAAAGACGACCGTACCCTGATTGCACCTTCGCTGACATGGAAACCGAACGGGGTTACTTCATTAACCTTGCAAGGGCTTTATCAGCGGGATAGAACTGGATCGACTTCACAGTTCCTGCCGTGGGCAGGTATGGTGACTCCCAATGTCAACGGCATGATTCCAACCAGTCGCTTTATTGGTGAGCCAAGTGATCGCTATGATACGGATCGACAATCACTGGGGTATCTGTTTGAACATCAGCTCAATGACAACTGGACCTTCCGTCAAAATTTCCGTTATGCAGTTAATGAGGTCGATTACTTTACGCATTATGCGGATTCGTTTACCAACCCTGGCGGTTGGGCGATTGACCCTGTGAATCAGCGTCTCATCGGACGTTATGCGGATGACAGTATTACCAAAGTAAAGATCGCCACGATCGATCAGCATTTGCAGGCGAAATTGCAGACTGGACCCTTGCAGCACGATCTATTAGTTGGCCTGGATTACACGCGTTATCAACGCGACAGACAATCGGGTTTTGCCATGGACACGATTGATGTCTATGCGCCGGTATACGGGAATGGTGTCGTCGCGACTCTTGCCGACGATCCACAGTCTGTACAGCGTCAAATTGGTTTATATCTGCAAGACCAAATCAAGATTGGAAAGAACTGGATCGTTTCGGCGGGATTGCGCCATGACCGCGTAAACAATGCATTGGCTGGCAGTGACGATGAAGAGAGCCGGGCGACGACCAAGCGAGTTGGTGTCATGTATCTGCTGGAAAATGGCTGGTCTCCATACGTGAGTTACAGCGAGTCCTTTACACCAGTCGCGGGAACCAACGCCTATGATCAGCGCTTCAAACCTGTGCGTGGTGAACAGATTGAAGGTGGCGTTAAATACATGCCTGTAAACGGTAATAGTCAATTTACGGCAGCTATCTGGAAGATCGATGAAAAAAATAAAAGTACAACCGATCCAAGCAATCCACTCAATCAAATCCAGGTTGGCCAGACAAAAAATCGCGGTGTCGAACTGGAATGGAAAGCTGCCATCACTCCGACAATTGACGTCCTGGCGCATTACAACTTTACGGATCTGGACAAACAGCTTGATGAAGTGCCGCGTCACCAGGCTGCAGCATGGGGAAAGTGGCGTTTCTCAATCGGTGGTGTGAGTGGTTTTGCGCTGGGCGCTGGCGCCCGCTACATGAGCTCGTTCCGTGACGGCGTTGCGCCGACCACGCCTTCTGTCACCTTGCTTGACGCTTTGCTGTCATGGGACACCATGAATTGGCGTTACGCACTTAACGTGAACAACCTCACGGATAAAGTTTATAACGCGACTTGTCTTTCTCGTGGTGACTGCTGGTATGGGGCGCGTAGAAACGTCGTTCTAACCGCAACTTATAAATTTTAAAGAATCAGTGTTTTTGCAATAAGGCGCGGCAGCATATATAGCGATGTCTGTCTGTTTGAAGGTAAGAGTATTTTGTCTTCTTGCAGATCCTGATATTTACGAATATGGATGTAGCTACCGCGCATTCGTTTATCCCTGTATTTGAGGTTATCTTGCGCGCTTTCTGGACCCTTGTTCATCGTTATGCCGGCTTGATCATTGCCGGATTCTTGTTTCTCAGCGGTGTGACCGGCGCGATCATTTCGTGGGATCACGAGCTGGACGATTTGCTCAATCCGCATTTGATGGAGGTGAAAAGTACCGGCACTGCGCAATCCTCACTGGCGCTGGCGCAGCAGATCGAGGCGCGTTATCCGCAGGTACGCGTGTCGTTTGTTCCGCTTCATGCGGAGGAGGGTGAGTCGCTATCGTTCGGTATTGATGCGCGGGTTGATCCGGCCACCAAAAAACTGTTCGAGCCCGGTTTCAATCAAGTTTTTATCGATCCTGTCAGTGGTGCAGAACTGGGTAAGCGCGAATGGGGAGCAGTGTGGCCGATTACCAAGGAAACCTTCGTTTCCTTTCTATATCGCTTGCATTACACCTTGCACATTCCGGAAATGTGGGGCATCGATCGCTGGGGCCTGTGGCTGATGGGCGCCATTGCGATGATCTGGACGCTCGACAGCTTTGTCGGCTTTTACCTGACCCTGCCGGTGCGACGCCGCAATGCAGTGCTAGCGTCCGACGATATTGCCGATGACAGGCCGGTTCCCGTTGGCAAGTCATGGTGGCAGCGCTGGCAACCGGCGTGGAAAGTACGCTGGAACGGTGGCAGCAACAAACTCAACTTTGACTTGCATCGTGCGTTCAGTTTGTGGACATGGGTGCTGCTGTTCATTCTCGCGTTTACTGCTTTTTCGCTGAATCTATATAACGAGATTTTTTATCCGGTGATGAAAACGGTTTCGCAGGTAACGCCATCACCGTTCGATACGCGTGCACCTGCCGATAAGCATCATCCGATCGAGCCGCGCGTTGCCTATGCCGATATTGTTCAGCGCGCAAGCAGTGACGCGCAACAACGAAAGTGGCTTGAGCCTGCGGGCAGTATTTTTTATTCGCAGGAATTCGGCATCTATGGCGTCAGTTTTTTCAAAGCCGGCGATGATCATGGTGCTGGTGGCGTAGGCCCTGCAGTGCTGTATTACGACGGTCTGGATGGTCGGCTGCTGGGGAATCGCCAACCATGGAAGGGCACTGCTGCCGATATCTTTGTACAGGCGCAATTCCCATTGCACTCAGGCCGCATTCTCGGATTGCCGGGGCGCATACTGATTTCATTCATGGGCATCGTCGTTGCAATGTTAAGCGTGACGGGTGTCGTGATCTGGTGGCGCAAGCGCGTATCCCGTGCCACAACTGCACAACGGCGTAACCTGAAATGAACGGAAGCTGTCTTGGTGCGCGTACTCAGCCTTGCGGCAAATCCGTAGGCAGGGCATCCGGATTGCGATTCATCTGATACCCGTACCAAAGGCTTTGTGCAATCCGCTGGGCAGCGGCATAGGCGCGTTCACCCATTGCCTCATTGGCCTGCTGTTTGATGGTTTCATCAAACAGCGCCAGCCAGCGCTGGAAAAGCGCCGGGTCCAGATGACTCAATGCAGTGTGTTTTTGCATCGGCGTGCCGGTATAACGGCCGGTGCCACGCAGGATGGACGACCAGAAATCCACCAGTTTTTCCAGATGATGATCCCAGTCTTCGACTTCGCTATTGAAGATGGGGCCGAGCATGTCGTCACGCCTTACCTTCGCATAAAAAGCATGCACCAGTTGTGTGACTTCTTCGTCGCTGCAAAGATCGCTTGCGGGCACTTGATTCTCCATAAATTTAAAATCCGCGGGTGAGTGTGAAATGCATCACTGACATCGCATCACTGCAATGATAAGCGCTTCGTGCCGTTCCCGTATGTCCTGTCAGCACTCATGCGCCAATGGCATGTCGCGACAAGCAGTGATTTGTTTGCGTAAACTTATTGCGCAAACAAGTCCTTCAGCCATTCGGCAAACACGCGTACCCGCGCAGATAGTTGCCGGTTCTGCGGATAAAGCACGGTAACTGGCATGGTTGGCGGAGGAAAATCGGGCAGGATTTCGCGCAGCGCACCGGATTCGATCTCGCCTTGCAAGCGATAGCGCGGCACCTGAATCAGGCCGAGTCCGGCACGCGCGCATTCAGCGTACATATCAGCTCCGCTTACGCAGACATCGCCAGGCAGCGTGACGAACTGGACAGAGCCATTGACGGTGAATTCCAGCGGATAGAGTTTGCCGGTGGCACTGGAAACATAATTGACGGCTTTATGGCCGGCCAATTCGGCCAGATTGCCAGGCAAGCCGTGTCGCGCCACGTAAGCGGCACTGGCGCAGGTGACTTGCTCAAGCAGCGCAACGCGCCGTCCGATCAGCGAGGAATCCTGCAAATTGCCGGCACGCAGTACGCAATCAACGCCTTCGCGCACCAGATCGACGAAGCGGTCGCCTTCATCGATGCGCAGTTCAAGCTCCGGATAACGCTGCAAAAAAGCCGGCAGGGCGGGGATGACGAAATGACGTGCCAGCGTTCCTTGCAGGCTCACGCGCAACAGGCCTTTCGGCGCCGTATTGCGAAACGCGCCATCGGCTTCCTCGACATCGGCCAGCAGGCGCACGCAACGTGCGTAATAGGCATCGCCATCCAGCGTAGGCGTGACCTGACGCGTGGTGCGGTTCAGCAAGCGCGCGCCTATGCGTTCTTCCAGGCGCGTGATGGCATTGGTCACCGTGGCGCGCGGCAATTGCAAGTCTTCGGCTGCCTTGGTAAAACTGCGGCGCTCGGTGATGCGTACGAAAATCTGCATTTCCTGAAATCTATCCATAGCGAATGCTTTTCAGTATTTTGTTATTAAATATCGAATAATGAAGTCGATTTTAGCCTGATTATCTTTTTAGTGATTTGTCGCAGAATCCGTTCGTCCCAATACTCCTAGGAAGAACATCATGAGCAATCAAGCTAAAAAAGTAGCCATCATTACAGGCGCATCGCGCGGCATCGGTGCCGTTATTGCAGAACGTCTGGCGTACGATGGTTTTGCCGTCATCGTCAATTACGCCAGCAGTTCAGGCGAGGCAGATGTGCTGGTTGCCAGACTGCAGGACGCCAGCCACGAAGCGTATGCGATCAGGGCTGATGTGGCGCAGGCGGATGATGTGCGTCGCCTGTTCGATGAAGCCGAGCGCCTGCTAGGCAAGGTGGATGTCCTGATCAACAATGCAGGCATCCTGCAGAATGCATCGCTGGCGGAAAGCAGTGATGAAATGTTTGAGCGAACCTTCAATATCAATGTGCGCGGCACCTTCAATACCTTGCGTGAAGCAGCATTGCGACTCAATGATGGCGGCCGCATCGTGAATTTTTCCAGCACCACGGTGGCGCTGAATTTGCCCGGCTATGGAATTTACAGCGCCAGTAAAGCGGCAGTGGAAACGCTGACGCCCATCTTCGCAAAGGAAATGCGCGGTCGTAACATTACCGTCAATGCGGTCGCGCCAGGACCGATTGCAACCGAGCTGTTCTTCAACGGAAAAACGGAAGCGCAGATCCAGCAGTTTGCCAGCATGCCGCCGTTGCAACGCCTCGGTCAGCCCGGCGATATTGCGTCAGTGGTTGCCTTCCTGGTCGGCGCGGAGGGTGGCTGGATCAACGGGCAGGTATTGCGTGCGAATGGCGGGCTTGCCTGATATGGCGAGGTGGCGAAGAGCGCGTATATCTGATGCAAGCCTTTCGATACCGGCGATCGTTATTTAGGCGGCTGGGGAAATGATACAAACGGCCCATTGGGAGTTTGATTTGGCGGTACATAAGCTGGAGCAACCGCACCAGCCGGTCCCAGGTGGCGGGTGAAGCGATAGATAGCCTGCAGATCTTGCGTGCTCATATCGCGCAGGGTAAACCACGGCATTGGCGGGCGATACTGTGTGCTGTGGGCAGTCTTCAGCCATTGTTCTTCACTGACACTTTGCATATAAAGCCGCAGATTGGTGGCGTAGGTGGTTCCCCACGGACCGCGCCAGCCGAGGGGACTGCCGGTTAGCCATTGTTTTTCAGGGATATTGCCGCCCGCCTGTGCATAGCCCGGCGTATGGCAATCGTTGCAGCCGCTTATTTTTACCAGATAGCGTCCGCGTTCGACGGTTTTTTCATGTGAGGTATCGCCGGCTGCAGCCAGAGAATAGTGTGTCGCTGCCGCAGTTGCGATCAGTACGCTTGCATTGAGTACTTTGAAACATAGAGACATGTCGTTCTCCTGTACGGACTAACGCTTGCAATCGCAGATCGAGCAGAGGCAGTCCTGGTTGTGTGATGTCAGGTTTTGAATAAGGTAATGCAGGATGGTGCGGGGAAATCAATCAATATGCCCTCCATTAATTTCTATGCCGATTGATGTTTCGTTTCGGCCTCATATGCTTGAACATCAAGTGCTCTTTGCTGGGCAAGTGAACGCAAGGATTTCGCCAGCCATGCGAAATAAATTATCTGCAATGCGATGATTGCGGTGACTGTCCACAGCCAGAAGAAACTGCCCCCGATATTGATGAGGTTTCTTGAAAATTGAAAATTATCTGCGGATATTTTTATCACGCTAAATTGGAAAAGATAAAACACCAACCAATAAACAGACCAGACGCCAATTGTTGTCCAAAGCCAGATGGGAAACGACAGACAGGAAAAATCAGCTGCAAAGCGATCGTTTGCATCTCCGCCTGCAGCATCAAAACACTTGCTCATGCCGAGAATAGTCACGCAAACGACAAGCAGGCCTTCTGCCCAGGACAATACAGTCCATGCGGGATTGCTCCAGGTGAACGCTCCGTAATACATGACCCAGGAAAAAAGAAAACTCGCGAGAATGAAATAAGCGACCTCTCTGTTTGAGATCTGCTTTTTCGCCAGTTTATGAACGAGTCTCTGCGGGAATATCCAATGTGTAGACATGATTGCTTGGCGTGATATGAATGAGAATTACTTGGTCGTAGCAAGTTTTTTGAGCGGTTTCTGCTTGCCAGCATAAACGAAATATATTATTCAAATGTAAATTTAATGCAATTCGTTTTAGCTACACATCTTTTCTGGAAGCATCCAGTAATTCAGCTATGAAGCTCGCTTTGTCCTTTGCTTGCAGCCAGCGAAATTCAATTTATCAGCGAGGGCATAAAATGGATGTTCATTTGATCGGATGCAGAATTAACAGTGACGATCAGCCATAATGCATAGCACTATGCACCCAAGCTCAGAATCTTCCCGTCGCTTGCAATCCGGTCAAAGGCTCGATATGGGCGCTGTCCTGCAAACGCTGGCAGCTTTGCTGTGGTTGCCGCAAGCTGCTTTGCTGGCTTATGCCGTGCAAGGTGTGGCAGATGGCGGTGGGCTGGATGTCGTTAAAATTCCTGCCTTGCTTTTGCTGATTGTCGGCTTGCTGCGTGCTGCCTGCGATGCATGCGGAATACGACTGGTATTCAAAAAAGCACGCTTGCACCTGTCTGTATTGCGCGAACAAGTTGCTGCATCGCTGGCAGCGCGTTCGCCGCTGGATGTGCGGCGTCCGGCATCGGGCCTTGCCGCGAGTGTCGTGGCGGAACAGGCGGAAGCAATCATCCCTTATCTGACGCGTTATCGTCCTGCGCGCCTGCGCTCAACGATTGTCCCCTTCGTCATTCTCGTCATCGTTTTCCCTTTCTCGTGGATCGCTGCGCTGATTCTGCTGGTGGCGGCACCCTTGATTCCGCTTTTCATGGCGCTGGTCGGCTGGCGTGCGAAAGCGGCAAGTGAAGCGCAGATGATCGAGATGGGCGGCATGAATGCCTTTCTGCTGGATCGCCTGCGTGGATTGGCGACCTTGCGCACCCTGGGTGCCGTGGATATCACGGCATTGCGTTTGCGTGACGCGGCAGAAGCATTGCGTCAACGCACGATGGCGGTCTTGCGCATTGCGTTTTTATCTTCTGCCGTACTCGAACTGTTTGCCGCTCTGGGCGTGGCGATGGTGGCGGTTTATACAGGCTTTCATTTACTCGGCCAGCTTGAATTTGGCGCTTGGGGCAGACGCCTGACATTGGGAGAGGGTTTGTTCATCCTGCTGCTGGCTCCAGCTTTTTTCGAACCGCTGCGCGATCTGTCCAGCGTCTGGCATGACAGGGCAGCCGGCGAGGCGGCGCTGGAGGCGATGGAGCGCCTGAGCGGAGAGGGGATGTTGTTGCCGGGCGCAAGCGGCAAGTCCATCCTGCCGCAGACTGATTTTCTTTACGCAGATAAAACGGCGCCGGCAGTCGATATTCACGATTTGCATTTTTCGCATGCAGGAGCCGCCGCTTCGGTGTTTGACGCTTATGCGCTGCATGTAAAAGCTGGTGAGCGTATCGCGATCGTGGCCCCCAGCGGTGGCGGCAAATCGACCTTGCTGGCCCTGCTTGCGGGTTTGGTGTCGGCGCAAGGCGGCGAGATCAGAATAGGCGGCGTACCTTTGGCGGAAAACACCGCCCATGCCTTGCGCACGCGCATGGCATGGATAGGGCAGAAACCACATATTTTCGCCGGTTCGGTGCGCGCCAATGTCGCCTTGGGCAGGCCAGGTATCGATGCGCAGGATGTGACATCGGCATTGCGTTTTGCAGCACTGGACAAGGTACCGCAAGCACAGCCCGGCGTTGGTCTGGGTGAAGGTGGCGGCGGTTTGTCGGGTGGCGAGGCGGTGCGGCTGGCACTGGCGCGTGCCGCGGTCGACCGGCACGTCGACTTGCTGCTGGTGGATGAACCGACTGCACATCTGGACAGCGTGACGGCGCATCAGATCACCGAGGCCCTGCTGCAACTGGCGCAGGGAAAAACCATGATCATCGCCACGCATGATCCGGTACTGGCGGCGCGCATGGATCGGGTGATTGTGCTGGATGCCGATGCCAGCACTGATACAAGTACCGATGCGCAGGTGCCGGCATGAAGCTGTGGCGCGATCTGTATCCGGTGCTGGCCATGTTTATCGCGGCCCGGCGCAACAATACCTTGCTGCTGGGTGCATTGCTGGCCGTCGTGACTGCATTGTCCGGCATGGCCTTGCTGGGTTTGTCCGGCTGGTTCATTACGGCGACCGCGATTGCCGGTTTGAATACCTCGCTGGCGTTTACTTTCGATGTATTCATGCCGTCGGCTGGCATCCGTTTGCTGGCGCTGGGCCGTACTTTTTCCCGTTACGGCGAAAGACTGGTGACGCATGATGCAACGCTGGCCGTGTTGGCGGCCTTGCGCGAACGTCTGTTTCGCGGCTGGGCGCAAGCGGAAGCTGCACGGCGTTTGCTGGCCCGACCGGCGCAATTATTGTTCCGGCTGACCGGCGATATAGATGCGCTGGATACGCTCTACCTGCGCATCCTGGTGCCTTTTGCTGCGGCGATTGCAGTGGCTTTGGCAACCGGTCTTGCGCTGGGTTTTCTCGACATCAGGCTGGGCGTGGGGATGGCCGTCTGGCTGATCGCGGCCGGTGTGGGGATAGCCTTGCTCACTGCGCAAGCTGCGCGTGCGGCGGCGCGTCGCCGCAGTTATGCGCTCGAAGCCTTGCGTGCGCGCAGCATCGATCTGCTGGCCGGGCAGACAGAATTGATTATGACCGGCCGTCTGGATGCGCAGATAGCATCGCTGGCTGCGGCCGATCGTTACCTGGCGCGTGCAGACGATGCCTTGAACCGGCTGGAAGTGCAGGCAGGCGCAAGCTACACCGCAATCGGCAGTTTGACGCTGGCGGTTACCTTGCTGACGGTCGCCGGGCTGGTTGAAGCGGGAGAGATAGGCGCGCCGCTGGCTGCACTGGCCTTGCTATTGGTGCTGACGGCGCTGGAACCGTTTGCCGGACTGCGTCGTGGCGCGCTGGAATTGGGACGTACGGTGCTGGCTGCACGCCGGCTGGCACCGCGCCTGCAGCAGACGGAAGCGGCAAGTACAGGAGCACAATCTCCAGTCGGCAATCTGATCCTCAATCTGGTGAATATGACAGCGCACCCTGCAGGCCCGGAGGCGTCAGGCGCTCCTGTCTTGCATAACATTACATTTTCCATGCAGGCCAGCGAGCGTGTGGCATTGATAGGGGCGAGTGGGGCGGGTAAATCGACCTTGATGGCAGTCGTCGCCGGAGAGTTGAGCGCGCAATCCGGCTTGCTGCAAGTAGCGCCACACTGCCTGCTGACACAGCGTACCGAGCTGTTCCAGGATAGTCTGCGCGACAATCTGCGTCTGGCCGATCCGCAGGCCGACGATGCGCATCTGTGGCAGGTGTTGCAGACAGCCGGCCTGGCCGACGATGTGACAAGGATGCCGGCCGGGCTGGACACGCGGCTGGGTGAAGGCGGCATGGGTTTGTCCGGCGGGCAGTTGCGCCGGCTGGCATTGGCACGCTTGTTGTTGCGGCAGGTGCCGCTGTGGTTGCTCGACGAACCGACTGAAGGACTCGATCCGGCCACTGCACGCGATGTGCTGCAAAGGCTGGATACGCTGGCGCAGGGACGGGGAATACTGCTGGCAACGCATGTGCGACGTGAGGCGAAGTTGGCGAACCGCTTGGTTTGTCTGCAATATGGGCGTATCGTTAGGGACGTTACGCGTGGTGATACGGATTTTGAAATGGTATTGAATACGCTACGGCCGGATTGATCGGGCTTGTCAGCGCAACAAATTCAAATCAGATACAAAGGACGTCTATGGAACTCGATATTGTTTCCTTGTCCCGCCTGCAGTTCGCCATCACGGCGCTGTATCACTTTCTGTTTGTTCCCCTGACGATAGGACTGGCGATCCTGCTTGCCATCATGGAGACGGTCTACGTAATGACCGACCGCGTCATCTGGCGCGACATGACCAAATTCTGGGGCACGCTGTTCGGCATCAATTTTGCGATGGGTGTGGCTACCGGGGTGGTCATGGAATTCCAGTTCGGCATGAACTGGAGTTACTACAGCCACTACGTCGGTGATATTTTCGGTGCGCCGCTGGCGATAGAAGGCTTGATGGCCTTCTTTCTCGAAGCAACCTTCGTCGGCCTGTTTTTCTTCGGCTGGGACAAACTCTCAAAAGTGGGGCACTTGATCACCACCTGGGCGGTGGCCATCGGCTCCAATTTCTCTGCATTGTGGATTCTGATCGCCAACGGTTGGATGCAGAATCCGGTTGGCGCCGCGCTTAATCCGGAAACCATGCGCATGGAAGTCACCGACTTTGCGGCAGTCCTGACCAATCCGGTTGCGCAAGCCAAATTCGTGCACACGGTATCGGCCGGTTATGTGACGGCGGCGGTTTTCGTGCTGGGCATTTCAGCATGGTATGTGCTGAAAGGACGTCATCTTGCATTGGCCAAGCGCTCGATGACGGTGGCGGCGTCTTTCGGCCTGGCAGCGGCACTGTCGGTAGTGGTGCTGGGTGATGAAAGCGGTTATCTGTCAACCGAGCATCAAAAAATGAAACTGGCGGCGATTGAAGGTATGTGGGAAACCCAGCCTGCACCAGCCAGTTTTACCCTGATCGGTTTCCCGAATCAGGAAGCACGCGAGACGCACTATGCGATTCATATACCTTGGGTGATGGGTTTGATCGGCACACGTTCGCTGGATACCGTTATTCCCGGCATTAACGAACTGGTACAGCATGCTGAATTGCGTATTGCGAATGGCATACAGGCTTACGATGCCTTGCAAAAAATTCGCGCTCTCGGTCAGGGTGAAAAAATCACGCCGGAAATGCGCTTCGCATTTGAAGAAACCGGCAGCGATCTCGGCTATGCCTTGCTGCTCAAGCGCTATGTAGATGATCCGCGCCAGGCTACGCCGGCTCAAATTTCCCAGGCGGCGCTTGATACCGTACCGCAGGTCGCTCCTCTGTTCTGGCTGTTCCGCATCATGGTCGGGATAGGCATGTTTCTGATCCTGCTGACGGGCACTTTCTTTTTCCTGTCGGCGCGCCGGCAACTTGCCAAACATCGCTGGCTGTTGAAGCTGGCGGTGTGTGCGGTGCCCTTGCCATGGATCGCCATTGAAGCTGGCTGGGTGGTGGCTGAATTCGGTCGTCAGCCGTGGGTGATAGAAGGCGTGCTGCCGACGGCGGTGGCGGTATCCAGCCTCGGCATCAAGACACTGCTCATTACGCTGTGCGGTTTCATCCTGATTTATACCGTGCTCTTCATCATCGAGATGAAACTGATTTTCAAGGTGATTCATGCCGGGCCCGGTGCAGAACACTCAGCTCAAAAAAGTAGTGACGCGAAGCCCGTTCTTACCGCCACTCCTGCCGCCACACGGGAGCAATCATGACACTGCACACACTCATCGACTACGATACCCTGCGCCTGATCTGGTGGGCTTTGATCGGCGTGTTGCTGCTGGCGTTTGCGGTGACGGACGGCTTCGATCTGGGCACCGGCATATTGCTGCCTTTTGTCGCGCGCAACGATATCGAAAGACGCGTCGTCATCAATAGCGTAGGCCCGGTATGGGAAGGCAATCAGGTGTGGCTGATTCTGGGAGGCGGTGCAATTTTTGCCGCGTGGCCGCAGCTTTATGCCGTGGCGTTTTCCGGTTTTTATCTTGCCATGTTTGCGATTCTGGTTGCGCTTATCTTGCGTCCGGTCGCATTCAAGTTTCGCAGCAAACGCGAAGATCCGGGCTGGCGCGCACGTTGGGATGGCGTCCTGTTTTTTTCGGGTTTCGTGCCGACGCTGATCTTTGGTGTGGCGCTGGGCAATGTGTTGCAGGGCGTACCGTTCCGGCTTGATTCGCAGATGCATATTTTTTACGAGGGCAGCTTTTTCGGCTTGCTGAACCCGTTTGCCTTGTTGTGCGGACTGGTTTCGGTCGCCATGCTGGTCATGCACGGCAGTGCATGGCTGCAGTTGAAAACAGAAGGCCTTGTAGCGGAGCGGGTGCGACGCTACGGTAGCATGGCAGCGCTGGCGACGGTGGTGCTGTATGCCTGCGCCGGTCTGCTGTTGTGGAAATACGTGGATGGCTATCGCATTACCAGCATGATTGATCCAGTGGGTCCCTCCAATCCCTTGCTGAAAGCAGTCGAAGGACATGCGGGTGCGTGGTTCGTCAATTACGCTGCGCAACCATGGACGATGGCGGCGCCGGTTCTGGGCCTGCTCGGAGCAATCGGTGCATGGCTGGGTTTGCGCATGCGGCGCGAAATATTCACATTGCTGTGCAGCGCAGTCAGCATCAGCGGCATCGTGCTGAGTGTGGGTGCATCCATGTTCCCCTTCATCCTGCCATCGTCGATTCATCCGGCTGCCAGCCTGACGGTATGGGATTCTTCATCCAGCCACCTGACCCTGTTCATCATGCTGGTAGTAAGCGCGATTTTTATTCCGCTCATCGTCGCTTACACGACCTGGGTGTATCACGTGTTGTGGGGCAAGGTGGATGAAAAAGCGATACGCGATGAAACCGGACATGCATATTGACGGGCAAATGTAGGTCTTGCGTTGTCGCGATGTAACAGTCATCAATTAAAGACAAGGACAAATCATGTGGTATTTCGCCTGGATGCTGGGTCTGCCTCTTGCAGCTGCTTTCGCCGTGCTGAATGCGATGTGGTACGAACTGATGGACGATGAAGCAATACGCAAGGAAAAACTCGGCAACTCATAATTGCATGCGTTTTTCAGTGGTGTGCGCGCAGAGGATCGTTTCGATAAAATGGGGCTCGAATTAAAACTTGGATCGCAACAAGTTTTAGAACATCAGATCAGCACCCAATGAGATTCAAGCCTAGATGCATACCGTTACGATCGCTCTGATTTTATTGCTGGCCGTGTTGGCCAGCGGATTTTTTGCACGACTATTACCGATCAAGGTACCCTTGCCTCTGGTGCAGATTGCAGTGGGAGCAGGGCTGGCTTACGGCTTTGGCATCAGCGTCCCGCTCGATCCTGAATTTTTCTTCCTCTTCTTCATTCCGCCTTTGCTGTTTCTGGATGGCTGGCGGATTCCCAAAAGTGCCTTCTTTCGCGACGTGCGTCCGATCACCACGCTGGCAATTGGTCTGGTGCTCTTTACCGTCCTTGGAATGGGCTACTTCATACACTGGATGATTCCATCCGTACCGCTGGCCGCCGCATTTGCACTGGCCGCAATTCTGTCGCCGACTGATCCGGTTGCCGTCTCTGCCATCGCTTCGCAAAGCCCGATTCCGCCACGCCTGATGCACATACTCGAGGGCGAGGCATTACTCAATGATGCATCCGGTCTGGTCTGTTTTCGCTTCGCATTGGCGGCGGTGATTACCGGTACATTCTCCTTGCTGGATGCGTCAATGGAATTTCTGCTGACGGCAGGCGGCGGTTTGCTGGTGGGTGCGCTCGTTGCATGGCTGATTGGTGTCGCGAATAAATGGCTGGTGGTCGCTGTCGGCGAAGATCCGGGCAGCCAGATTCTGATCAGCCTGTTGCTGCCATTTGCCGCTTATCTGCTGGCAGAACATCTGCAGGTTTCCGGCATTCTCGCCGCTGCGGCGGCAGGTATCACCACTCATTACACGGATATGGTGGGCCGTCGGCTGGCAACGACGCGCATGCAACGCCGCGCTGTGTGGGACACGATACAGATGGCGCTCAACGGCGTGATTTTTGTGATTCTCGGTGCGCAAATACGTACTACGGTGGATGGCTTGCCGATGGTGGCAAGCAGTATGGGATTGAGCAGCGCATGGTGGTTATCGCTCTATGTGATTGCGATCGGTGTTGCGCTAACCTGTCTGCGATTTTTATGGGTGTGGAGTACGCTCCGTGTCACCCTGTTTAAAAAACGCCGTGACCAGACGAGCGATACCAAACCTTCCTTGCGCATACTCATGCTGACTGCATGTTCAGGCGTGCGCGGCGCAATTACGCTGGCCGGTATTTTGACTTTGCCTTTGTTGATGCCGGATGGCTCAGCATTCCCGGCGCGCGACTTGCTGATTTTTCTGGCAAAAGGCGTGATCCTGCTTTCGCTATTGAGCGCAAGCGTAGCCTTGCCTTTATTGAGCAAGGAGATGAAATTTGCACCCGAACCGGTGCTGGGCATGGATGAAGGACATGCGCGCGTCGCAGCAGCAGAAGCTGCCATCCGTCACATCAAATCGATATGCGATGCTGCGCCGGCAGATGCAGAAAATAACGGTCAAACAGAAGCAGCCATGCGTGTCACCGAACTCTATCGGCGACGACTGGATTACGGTTTAAGTGAAGGTGAAGAAGCCGTTCGCATACAACTGCTGGCAGAGAAGGAACGTGAACTACGCTTGTCCGCGATACGCGCAGAACGCGACGAGTTATTTCAGATGTGGTTGCACAACAAGCTGGACGATACCTTGCATCAGCGCTTGTTGCGTGAACTGGATTTGATTGAGGGGGCGTTGACGCGGCATGTGCCGCATTAGTTGCTTAATCCACATCGCCTATTGATGCTGCTATTTAATGCTTCCTTGATTGGTCCAATTTTGGGTAGGGGAATCATAGGATTCAGGATTTTCATTATCAAGATTACATCTTGATGGCAGAAGAGATGCATAGTGCTCATGTATCTCATCCTGCCATGAGGGAAAGCCCGCTCTGGTCTATAATGACGGCCCGCGATACACAAGCAAAACAGCGTCGTTCCGCATCCATTTGCGACCTGCCATTTGCCCGCGGCCTTGCATAAACCTTCATCCGGCCATCATTTTGACTTACAGCGTAAAAGAGATTTTCTACACATTGCAGGGCGAGGGCGCACATGCCGGGCGTCCCGCCGTGTTTTGTCGTTTTTCCGGCTGCAATCTGTGGACCGGCCGTGAAAGCGATCGCGCCACCGCCGTGTGCCAGTTTTGCGATACCGATTTTGTCGGCACCGATGGTGAAGGCGGCGGCAAGTTTGCCGATGCGGAGAAGCTGGCAAACACGATCAATGCTTTGTGGCCGGAGTCCTACGCGGCCAGCAAATACGTGGTTTTTACCGGCGGCGAACCCTTGCTGCAACTGGATACGGAACTGATCGATGCGATGCACGCGGTCGGTTTTGAAATTGCGATTGAAACCAACGGCACCTTGCCGGTGCCGGCCGGCGTTGACTGGATTTGCGTCAGCCCGAAGATGGGTTCGCAACTGGTGGTGCGCAAAGGCAGCGAGTTGAAGGTCGTGATTCCGCAACTGGAGCAATCGCTGGCTGCCTACGAAGATCTGGATTTCGAACACTTCTTCGTGCAGCCTATGGATGGCCCATTGGCAGAACAAAACACCAAGCTTGCCATCGATGTCTGCAAACGCAATCCGAAATGGAAGCTGAGCATACAGACGCATAAACTTTTACAGATACCCTGACGCTTTACTGATAGCTTTACCGATAAAACCATGCTGACAATTACCCGCAAACTTGAATTCGATGCCGGTCACCGTATTCCCGACCACAAAAGCCAGTGCCGCAATCTGCACGGCCATCGCTATACGCTCGAAATCACACTGGTCGGCAATGTGATTGACGAAGAAGGTAGTTCCGATAACGGCATGATCATGGATTTTTCCGATATCAAGTCGCTGGCGAAACAGCATCTGGTCGATGTCTGGGACCATTCTTTTCTCGTCTATGAAAAAGACGCCAAGGTGCGTGAATTTCTTGAAAGCATACCCGGCCACAAAACCGTGATCATCGATCGTATTCCGACAGTGGAAAATCTGGCGCAAACCGCGTTCAATATCCTGAATGCGGCATACAAGGATCATTACGGCACCGGCTTGCGTCTGCACAAACTGGTGCTGCACGAAACGCCGAACTGCTGGGCTGAAATCACTGCAGAAGGCTGATCGCTCTCATGGCGGATGCAAGTCAGGATGTGACGCAGGACGAGATCTGGATGCGGCAGGCGCTGGATCAGGCACACAACGCCTGGGCGCTGGGTGAAGTTCCGGTGGGCGCCGTGGTCGTCAAGGATGGGCAAGTCATTGCCACCGGCTTCAATCAACCGATAGGCACGCACGATCCGACCGCACATGCAGAAATCATGGCCTTGCGCGCTGCGGCAACCATACTCGGCAACTATCGTCTTCCCGGTTGCGAACTGTATGTCACGCTCGAACCCTGCGTGATGTGTTCGGGTGCGATGATGCATGCGCGGCTTGCGCGTGTGGTGTTCGGTGCATCGGATCCAAAGACCGGCGCCTGCGGCTCTATCGTCAATCTGTTCGAGCAGAATCAGCTCAATCATCACACGCAACTGACAGGCGGCGTGCTGGCGACGGAATGCGGAACATTGTTGAAAGATTTTTTTGCCGAACGTCGCAAGGCAGCGCAAGCAGCAAAACTGGATGACTCCAATCCTGGCTGACGGTCACTCTGCCAGTGCCCATGGTGCGTAGCGCTTTACCCAGACATCTTCCGTTTCCTGATCCCTGATCCTCATCGTTGAACCACGCGCTGTCTGCGCACTCCAATCGAGTAATCATGGCTGGTTTGCCATTGTTTCGCCAGGGAGAAAGTCCTCATGGATGCACCGCGTTCCGCCGAAGCCTCTGTTCAGGATCAAACACTGAAGCCGCCCAGCCTGTTGCTGCTGGCACTGGAAGCGCGTGCGCCGTGGGAATTTGGCGCATCCTTGCTGGCGTTTCCCTTGCTGAAAAATGGTCCGCGCGGTGACGGTCATCCGGTGATGGTGTTGCCGGGCTTGATGGCAGGCGATGTCCTAACTTTGTTCTTGCGCAAATTCCTGCAGGGCAGCGGCTATACGGCCTACACGTGGGAACAAGGCTGGAATCTTGGGCCGCGCGAGGGCGTGCTCGACGCATGTATCGCGCGTGTCAGGGAGTTGCGCGAAAAGCATGGGCAAAAAGTCAGCCTTATAGGCTGGAGCCTGGGTGGGATTTTTGCGCGTGAAATTGCCAAGGCATTACCGAATGATGTGCGTTTGGTGATTACATTGGGTTCGCCGTTTACCGGCCATCCGAAGGCGAATAATGTGTGGCGACTGTATGAGGCAGTCAGCGGTAAAACCGCAATCGACAATGTTCAGATTGCCGAAATCCGGAAACCGCCGCCAGTGCCAAGCACCTCGATTTTCAGTCGTAGCGATGGTATTGTGTCATGGCAATGTTGCGTCCAGGAAGACGGTGAACAGGCAGAAAATATCGAAGTCCATGGCAGCCATACCGGTATGGTCGTCAATCCGGCGGTTTTGCATGCGATTGCCGATCGACTTGCGCAAGCCGATGGAAAATGGCGGCGCTTCGACAGGGATGGTCATCAAGGTATAAAAAAATGCATTTATCGCGATCCAAAGCGCGCATAAGTTTTAACTATTTTTTGAAAGTTTCAGTTTGCCTATCGCTAAAGTAAATGATCTCGATATCTGGTACGACACGCAAGGCGATCCAGGCAATCCACCGCTTTTGCTGATTGTTGGCTTGGGAATGCAATCGGTATCCTGGCCGGAGTCGTTTTGCAAGGGCTTGGTGGAGCGTGGTTTTTATCTGATCCGCTTCGACAATCGCGACAACGGCCTATCGACCAAGCTGCATCATCTTGGCAAGCCAAATACGCTGCTGGCCGTGATGAAAATGGCGTTGCGCATGAAGCTCGCTGCCGGTTACAAACTCGATGATATGGCGGCGGATGCGATTGGCCTGCTGGATGCGCTCGATATTCCGAAGGCGCACATTGTCGGTGCCTCGATGGGCGGCATGATTGCGCAGATCGTTGCAGCTCGTTATCCGGAACGCGTACTCAGCTTGACTTCCATCATGTCAACCAGCGGTCGTCGCGGCTTGCCGGGGCCGACACGCGCGGCGCGCAAAGTACTTTTCTCTGCGGCGCCAGATCCGAAAAATCACGCCGCTTTGACGGAACACTTCGTCAATATGATGCAAGTGATAGGCAGTCCGGCTTATCCGACGCCGAAGGAAGTTTTACAGGGACGGGTCGACTACACAATCAAACGCAGTCTGGAGCCGGTAGCCACAACACGGCAACTACTGGCAATCGGCGCATCCGGTGATCGCGTTGATCTTTTGAAAAGCATTGCAGTACCTACTTTAGTCATTCACGGCATTGAAGATCCGCTGGTACCGATAGCTGGCGGTCGTGAAACGGCAAGTTTGATACCGAATGCCGTGATGTTGGAAATCGCCGGCATGGGGCATGATTTGCCGGATCAGCTCGCAGAGGAAATCACAGCAAAAATTGCTGTGCATTGCCATGCTGCAGATGAAGTAAAAGTCGTCGCGCCGGTATAGGCAGAATAAAAGAATGAGCAATCAATTGAATCAGGATATACGACAAGCATTGCTTGCAAACAAACCAGAAGGCCCGCTAGTCGCGATCGTTGCGCCTAGCGGTTACGCACCGTTGCCGGGTGCTGTCGAACGCGGAATCGCGATCTTGCAAGCGCAGGGCTGTCGTGTGCGTAACTTCACGGATTCTGCCACCAGATTTCAGCGCTTCGGTGCCAGTGACGATGCACGTATCGCGCAACTGTATGCCGCTACGCAAGATCCGGAAGTCGATATCGTGCTGGCATTGCGCGGCGGTTACGGTTTGACGCGTCTGTTGCCTGAGCTGGATTTTTCGCAACTGGCCGCAAGCGGCAAGCTGTTTGTCGGTCACAGCGATTTCACCGCCTTGCAGATGGGCTTGCTGGCGCAGACCGGCGCCATGAGTTTTTCCGGCCCGATGCTGTGCAACGATTTTGCCCACGATGAGTTGAGCAGTTATACGCTGAACAATTTCTGGCAATGCCTGACGCAACCTGTGCACACGATCACGGCGCAAACAGAAGGCAATCCCCGGTTGCAGGTCAAAGGCACGCTATGGGGCGGCAATCTGGCAATGCTGACGCATTTGGTCGGTTCGCCATGGCTGCCGAAAATAGAGGGCGGCATTCTGTGTGTTGAAGACATCAACGAACATCCGTATCGCGTCGAACGCATGATGCTGCAGTTATTGCATGCCGGCGTGCTGAATGGACAGCAGGCGGTATTGCTGGGCGATTTCTCAGGTTATCGCCTGACTGATTACGATAACGGTTACGACTTTGCGCCTATGGTGGAATATTTGCGGGCGCATTTGCCGGTGCCGGTGTTGACAGGGCTGCCGTTTGGACATGGGCGGGACAAGGCGACGCTGGTGCTTGGTTCTCGGGCTGAGCTGGTTGCGGATTCAGTTTCGTTTTCGCTGACGATGTCTGGATATCGCTCACTAATCGACAGAAAAATTTCTCTGGATTAGTGTACTGTCTTTTAAAATCAAACTCGGTGCAAGCAAGAGCAGATACGACTGCTGAGTTTTCTCTATCATTTGCTAGTGGTGATGACGTGTGGTGGGTGTGATTGCGGTACATTCAAGTCATGCTTGCATCATTTTTTAATGCACCATAATCCTCTGTAAAAATGATATATCAAGAACCAGTTGCCAGCTTCATGGACCTCATGATGGATGCTGTCTTCGCGGTCGATGCCGATGGACGCGTCATTTTCGTCAGTGCTTCGTGTGAGCGAATTTTTGGTTACACCCAGCAGGAAATGATCGGCAAGATCATGTTCGATATGATGGTGCCGGAAGACCGGGATCGAACTGCGCAGTCCGCGCGCGAAGTCATGGCCGGACATCCACAACTGAATTTTGAGAATCGCTATATCCGCAAGGATGGAAAAATAGTACACATCATGTGGTCTGCCCGCTGGTCGCCTGCCGACCAGTTACGGATCGGAGTCGCGCGTGACATTACAGAACACAAGCAAGCCGAATCAATGCAGGCTTTGCTTTATTCAATTTCCGAAGCGACATATGCCACTGACGATTTGATTGTGCTGTTTCAACGCATTCACCAGATCATCAGCACCGTACTGCCTGCCAATAATTTTTCCGTTACCTTATACGATGAGGAAAAAGACCAGCTGAGTTTTCCTTATCGTGTGGATGAATACGATACTTCGGAAGTCTCCAAACCTGCCAGGGGGACGCTCTGCGCAGAGATTATCCGTACCGGGCAGCCCTTGCTGTTGACGCCAGAGACGATGAACGACCGCCTGCAAACCTTGGGTATCGCTGTCGACAGTAATTTGCTTTGCTGGCTAGGCGTACCGCTCAAGTCCCACAAGGGAATGATCGGTGTTCTCATGCTCAAGAGCTATCTGGGTGGCGTGTGCTATAGCGAAAGAGACCAGCAGTTGCTGCAGTTTGTTTCAACCCAGATTGCCAACGCGATCGAGCGGCAGCAAGCGCAAATTCGGCTACAGCAGATGGCGCAGTACGACCAACTGACGGGTCTTCCTAATCGCGGCTTTTTGTACGACAGACTGAAAGTCGCTCTATTAACAGCACGGCGTGAGCATTTACGGTTTGCCTTGCTTTATCTTGATCTGAATAAATTCAAGCAGGTCAACGATACGCTGGGACATGATATCGGAGACTTGTTGTTACAGGAATTTGCCAAGCGCTTGAAGAATTGCATGCGCGAATCGGATACCGTAGCGCGCGTCGGTGGTGATGAGTTTGTCGTTCTGCTTCAAGGGATTCCATCGCTGGAGCAGGCGGCATTAGTGGTAGAGAAAATTCGCAGTTCTTTCAATCAGCCATTCAATATAGATGGCCATATCTTGAACGTTATGCCGAGTATCGGGATTGCGCTCTATCCGGAACATGGTGATGACGAACATCAGCTTCTCAAGCATGCCGATCAGTCCATGTATCACGATAAAAGCCACAATCATCAAGGGCGATGAATATGATTCAAATGTCGCCTGATGCCCAGTAACACTTTGGCAATGAACACTCGCTTGTTGTTTGACAAGTCATCTTACAAACTGACTTGCCCATACGGCTTCTGAAGCGCTTTGCTGGAGCTCCCTGTGCGTCGAACAGGGGAAGCGGGGCCGGCACGAGCAGGGTAGTCGAGCAAGCGAACTCCCAAACGCAGCCAGACCGGCCCCCAAAATGGTAGAATGCCCAGTTACCCAAATTCATATCTGCAAAGGCATTATCAGTGTTATCGACAGCAAATATCACGATGCAATTCGGCCCCAAGCCGTTGTTTGAAAATATCTCCGTCAAGTTTGGCGACGGTAACCGTTACGGCCTGATTGGCGCCAACGGTTGTGGCAAATCCACCTTCATGAAAATCCTCGGCGGCGATCTGGACCCGTCGGCGGGCACTGTCATGCTCGATCCGAACGAGCGTCTGGGTAAATTGCGCCAGGATCAATTTGCGTTTGAAGAAATGCGCGTGCTGGATGTCGTGATGATGGGGCATACGGAAATGTGGGCGGCGCTGTCGGAACGCGATGCGATTTACGCGAACCCTGAAGCAACCGACGACGATTACATGAAGGCTGCCGACCTCGAAGCGAAGTTTGCCGAGTACGATGGCTATACCGCTGAATCGCGTGCCGGCGAGCTGTTGCTGGGTGCCGGTGTTGCGATCGACCTGCATCAGGGGCCGATGAGCAATGTCTCGCCAGGCTGGAAGCTGCGCGTATTGCTGGCACAGGCACTGTTCTCGAACCCGGACATTCTGCTGCTTGACGAACCGACCAACAATCTGGACATCAACACGATCCGCTGGCTGGAAGATGTGCTTAACGAGCGCAACTCGACCATGATCATCATTTCACATGATCGCCACTTCCTGAATCAGGTGTGTACGCACGTCGCCGATATGGATTACGGCACGCTGAAGATTTATCCGGGCAACTACGACGACTACATGTTTGCTTCGACGCAGGCGCGCAATCAGCAACTGGCGAACAACGCGAAAGCAAAAGACAAGGTTGCCGAGCTGCAGGAGTTCGTTCGTCGCTTTGCTGCGAACAAATCCAAGGCGCGTCAGGCGACATCGCGCGCCAAGCAGATCGAGAAGATCAAGGTCGACGACATCAAGCCATCGTCACGCGCTTATCCGTTTGTACGTTTCGACGGCGAGAAAAAACTGCATCGCCTGGCAGTGGAAGCGGAAACCATTTCAAAAGCATTCGACCGCCAGCTGTTCAAGAACTTCAGCATCATGGTTGAAGCCGGCGAACGTATCGCGATCATTGGCGCCAACGGTGCCGGTAAAACCACCTTGCTGCGTTGCATAGGCGGCGAGGAAATCACCGGACTGGCCGCCGATCAGGGGCGCGTCAAATGGGCAGAGAACGCCAACGTCGGCTACATGCCGCAAGATCCGACCGAGGATTTTGCCAGCGACAAGAATCTGACCGACTGGATGGGGCAGTGGACGCAGGAAGGCGACGATGATCAGGCAGTACGTTCGATACTCGGTCGCTTGCTGTTCGGCGGCGACGATGTGAAGAAATCGGTCAAGGTATTGTCCGGCGGTGAAAAAGGACGCATGACCTACGGCAAGCTGATGCTGGGCCGCCACAATGTGCTGCTGATGGATGAGCCGACCAATCACATGGATATGGAATCCATCGAATCGCTGAATATTGCGCTGGAAAAATACGCCGGTACGCTGATTTTCGTTTCGCATGACCGTGAATTTGTTTCCTCACTGGCAACGCGTGTGCTGGAAGTGAAAGACGGCGAAATCATCGATTTCCAGGGTACATACGAGGAATACTTGTCCAGCCAGGGTATCGAGTAATTGCTGCAAATAAAGAGCGCGACGTGGAATATCCCCGTCGCGCTTTTTTACGCTTGAAATCCGACTTTCCTCTGAGCGTGCATGACTCTGCCCTCAGAGACAAATGACGCTACAATTTGCCTGAACCGTAATTACGAATTCACAGCTTAAATTCATCGCATACTTTTATGCGTATTCAATACCGACATTGAGCAGCCATGCAGACCCAATCTATCAAAACCGTTGAATTTGAACGTCCCGCGATGGAAAGCGGCACCAGTTGCGTCGCCCACGCGTGGGCACGCACGCCAGCCACGCCATCGCGGGAGGAAAAAATCGCCCTGAAGGAGCGCATCAAGCGCTTGTTGAAAGAACGCGAAGCCGTACTGGTTGCGCATTACTACGTCGATGCCGATCTGCAGGATCTGGCGGAAGAAACCGGCGGCTGCGTCTCCGATTCGCTGGAGATGGCGCGCTTCGGTCGCGATCATCCGGCCAAAACGCTGGTGGTTGCCGGCGTCAAGTTCATGGGTGAAACGGCAAAAATTCTGAGCCCTGAAAAAACTATCCTCATGCCTGATCTGGATGCGACCTGTTCGCTGGATCTCGGTTGTCCTGTCGATGAGTTCAATGCCTTCTGCGATGCGCACCCGGATCGCGTCGTGGTCGTGTACGCCAATACCAGCGCGGCAGTGAAGGCGCGTGCCGACTGGATGGTGACTTCATCCATCGGTTTGAAGATCGTCGAGCATCTGCATGCGCAAGGCAAGAAAATCCTGTGGGCGCCGGACAAGCATCTGGGCGGCTATATTCAAAAACAGACTGGTGCCGACATGCTGCTGTGGCAGGGCTCCTGTCTGGTGCATGATGAATTCAAGGCAGTGGAACTGGAACTGCTGAAGAAGGAACATCCACTGGCCAAGGTGCTGGTGCATCCGGAATCGCCCGCTGCCGTCGTGGCGCTGGCCGATGCGATCGGCTCGACTTCGCAACTGATACACGCCGCGCAAACCATGGACGCACCGGAATTCATCGTCGCTACCGACAACGGTATTTTGCACAAGATGAAAATGGCCGCGCCGGGAAAAATTTTCATCGATGCGCCGACTGCCGGTAATAGTGCGACCTGCAAGAGCTGCGCGCATTGTCCGTGGATGGCGATGAACGGCTTGCAGAATCTGGCTGATGTGCTGGAGTCAGGCCGTAATGAAATTCACGTCGATCCTGAAATCGGTCGCAAGGCAACCGTTTGCATCGATCGCATGCTCGACTTTGCTGCCGCGCAAAAAGCCAATGTACGTCCATCCAGCGATCTGGCGAAAGAAGAGAAACTGTTTTCAGGAATAGGTCCGGCATGAGTTTGCTGCGCAATCCGTTTGCCCCTTTCGATGCTGCGCTGACAGTAGCGTTTGAAGCCAATATTGTGGCGGCGCTGGCTGAAGATGTCGGTAGCGGTGACGTCACCGGCAAGCTGGTGCCGGAACAAGAAATCGTGCAAGCCCGTGTGATCGTGCGTGAAGCGGCCGTATTGTGTGGCGCACCGTGGTTTGAAGCGGTAATGAAACAGGTGGACGCGCACATACGCGTCGAGTGGCGTTATGCGGAAGGCGATCTGATGCAGGCCGATAGCGAAGTCTGCGCCATCGAAGCGCCCGCACGTGCCTTGCTGACGGCTGAACGCGCTGCCTTGAATTTCCTGCAATTGCTGTCCGGTGTTGCCACGGCTACGCGTGAATACGTCGGCATTGTGGCCGGTACCAGGGCAGCGATTCTGGATACGCGTAAAACGCTGCCGGGACTGCGTTTGGCACAGAAGTATGCGGTACGTGTCGGTGGTGGAAAAAATCAGCGCCTGGCGCTGTATGACGGCATTCTGATCAAGGAAAATCATATTGCAGCAGCCGGCGGTGTAAGTGCAGCGATGAAAGCAGCCCTGGCGCTGAATGCCGGTGTCACGATACAGATAGAAGTCGAGAACCTGCTTGAGTTGAAGGATGCATTGGCGGCAGGTGCGCAATCGGTGTTGCTGGATAATTTTTCGCTGGCGGATATGCGAGAGGCGGTTGCCTTGACGGCTGGTCGTGCGTTGCTGGAGGCGTCAGGTGGTGTGAGCCGGGAGTCGGTGCGGGCGATTGCGGAGACTGGAGTCGATCGGATTTCGATTGGTGCATTGACCAAGGATGTACGGGCTACTGATTATTCATTGCGGATTGTTGGGACGAAATAGGATTTGTTTTTATGAAGGAAGCCGCTTTATGCGGCTTTTTTTATTGGTGGCCATAAAAAAATGCCGTTCAGTCAAAAACTGAACGGCATTTTCACCAAATACCCTATCTCAATGCTTGCGATCAGGCGACAAGACGCTAGGCAAGGCCTTAGGCAGTGTATCCGGATAATCCCGGCTGTAATGCAGGCCGCGGCTTTCACGGCGCGACAATGCGCTGTTGACGATCAACGAGGCCACTTCAACCAGATTACGCAATTCCAGCAAATCCGGCGTGATGCGGAAGTTGGCGTAGTACTCGTCAATTTCTTCCTTCAGCAAGCGGATCCGATGCTGTGCACGTTCCAGTCGTTTGGTGGTGCGCACAATGCCGACGTAATTCCACATGAAGCGGCGCAGTTCTTCCCAGTTATTGGCGATGATGACTTCTTCATCGGCATCGGTGACGCGGCTTTCATCCCAGGCTGGCAGGCTGACATTTTTTTGCTTGGGTTGCGCATCGATGTATTGGGCTGCGGAGCGTCCCAGCACCAGACATTCGAGCAGGGAATTGCTTGCCAGACGATTGGCGCCGTGCAGGCCGGTGCAAGTGGCTTCGCCGACTGCATACAGGCCGGGCAGGTCGGTGCGGCCGGACAGATCGGTAATCACGCCGCCGCAAGTGTAATGCGCAGCCGGCACGACAGGAATAGGTCCCTTGGTCATGTCGATGCCGAGTTCCAGGCAGCGTGCCATGATGGTAGGAAAGTGTTCCTTCAGGAATTCCGGCGGTTTGTCGCTGATATCGAGATCGACATAATCGATACCACGTTTTTTCATTTCGGCATCGATGGCGCGCGCCACGATATCGCGCGGCGCCAGTTCGGCGCGCTCATCGTGCGAGGGCATGAAACGCTTGCCACGATTTTTGCCGGCAGTTACCGGTAATTTCAGAACGCCGCCTTCGCCGCGCACCGCTTCCGTAATCAGGAAGGATTTTGCGTATGGGTGGTACAGGCAGGTCGGGTGAAACTGGATAAATTCCATGTTCGCAATGCGGCAGCCGGCGCGCCAGGCCATCGCAATGCCGTCGCCGGTAGCCGTGTCGGGATTGGTGGTGTACAGATACACTTTGCCGGCGCCACCGGTAGCCAGTACCGTGTGTTCGGCGGAGATCGTGATGACCTTGCCGGTTTTGACATCCTGTACATACAGACCGAGACAGCGCGGGACGCCCTTTTTTTTCTCCAGGATATCGGACGTGATGACGTCGATCGCGTAATGGTGTTCCATCAACGTGATGTTCGGATGCGCGCGTACTTTTTGTTCCAGCGTCACCTGCACCGCGTGCCCGGTGGCATCGGCAGCATGGATGATGCGGCGCTGGCCGTGGCCGCCTTCGCGCGTCAGATGGAAGCCGAGTTCGGCACTGGTATCGGGCGTGAAGGGCACGCCTTGCTCGATCAGCCATTCAATCGCTTCGCGCCCGTGTTCGAGGATGAAGCGGGTAGCAGGCTCATCGCACAAGCCGCCGCCGGCGACCAGCGTATCGGCCACATGTTCATCCACGCTGTCCTTGGAATCGAGCACCGCAGCAATCCCGCCTTGCGCCCAGCTGCTGGCGCCATCGAGCAGGGTACGTTTGGAAATAACAGCGACTTTGCGGGTTTCCGCCAGGTGGAGGGCAACGGTAAGGCCAGCCAGTCCGCTACCGACAATTGCGACATCAAATTTCATAAATATTTATATTAAGAAAAAGTTTGTCCATGACTATATTCGATTTAGCGGCTTGCCGTGTAATTTGCATATCGAAAATGTGCCTTTTCGTACAGCATGAGACATGAGAAAAACGTTAAGAACAGTCGATTTAATGCTGGCAATGCATGATTTATTTTCATAGTAGCGATTGAAAAACAGGCATACGATGATGAACACTTTAGGCATGTAACTGGGCCGCGTACGAAGCTGTCTGCCAAACAAGAAACATGGAGTCAAATAGCTCATGTTTCATCTAGGAAAAAGAAAAATGTCCAAGCCGCCGCTCTATAAATCCTTGTACGTACAGGTTATTTTTGCCATCGTGATTGGAGTCCTGCTGGGGCATTTTGCGCCGGAAACCGGTACTGCGATGAAGCCTTTCGGCGATGCCTTCATCAAGCTGATCAAAATGATCATTGCTCCTGTGATTTTCTGCACGGTTGTGATCGGGATTGCCGGCATGGAGGACATGAAGAAAGTAGGCAAGACCGGTGGCATGGCACTGCTTTACTTTGAAGTGATGAGTACGCTGGCACTGATAGTCGGTCTGCTTGTCGTCAATCTGCTGCAGCCAGGCGCCGGCATGAATATCGACGTCAACTCGCTGGATATTGCCAGCATCGCAAGTTACACAGCGCCCGGCAAGCTGGAAACCGTGACAGATTTTCTGTTGCACATCATCCCATCCAGCATGATCGATGCATTTGCCAAAGGCGACGTGTTGCAAGTGTTATTGGTGTCGGTGCTGTTTGGCTTCGCCCTGCATAAACTGGGTGGGCGCGGCACGCTGGTATTCGATTTCATTGAGAAAATTTCCCATGTGCTGTTTTCCATTGTCGGCATCATCATGAAAGCCGCACCGATCGGCGCGTTCGGCGCGATGGCATTCACGATAGGAAAATACGGCATCGCTTCCTTGCTGTCGCTGGGAAAATTGATGGGCACCTTCTATCTGACCTGTCTGCTCTTCATTTTCGTCGTGCTGGGCACCGTGACGCGCCTGCACGGTTTCAGCATCTGGAAGTTCGTCAAGTACATCAAGGAAGAATTACTGATCGTGCTGGGAACGTCGTCGTCGGAATCCGTATTGCCGCGCATGATCGCCAAGATGGAAAATCTGGGTGCGAAAAAATCGGTGGTCGGCCTGGTTATTCCAACCGGTTATTCATTCAACCTGGACGGCACTGCAATCTATCTGACAATGGCTGCGGTGTTTATTGCACAGGCGACCAATACCCCGATGACTTTGATGCAGCAAATTACCTTGCTGGCAGTGCTGTTGCTGACATCAAAAGGCGCGGCAGGGATTACCGGCAGCGGCTTTATCGTGCTGGCGGCAACCTTGTCTGCGGTCGGTCATGTGCCGGTGGCGGGGCTGGCGCTGATTCTGGGCATTGATCGTTTCATGTCGGAAGCACGCGCGCTGACCAATACCATCGGTAACGGCGTTGCCACGCTGGTCGTGGCGCGCTGGGGCAATGATCTGGATATGCAGACCTTGCATGCGCAACTGAATAATGAAACGCTCATGGCTGCCAATGAGCCGGAAAAAATACTGGATATGGTCAATACCAAACTGGACGTGTGATCTCTGCGGTGGTGGACGAATCGGCTCAAGCCAGCAACAGGACTTTTAATACGTCATGGTGGCAGAAGTTAGCCGAGCGAAAATTGATGGCTGGAGCAGATCAGCGTTTCCGCCTCTTCGGCTGACAGCGGCGGCGAGAAGATGAAGCCCTGTCCCAGATCGCAGCCCATTTTCTGCAACTCATGAATGTGGGCTTTTGTTTCGACACCTTCGGCCACGGTCTGCAGATTCAAGGTTTGCGCCAGCGCCATCATCAAACGAATGATTTCCCTGTCGCTTTGCTTGGTGTCCAGGCCGTGCACAAAAGTCTTGTCGATTTTAAGTATGTCGATCGGCAGTTTTTGCAGATAGGCGAGAGATGAATAACCGGTGCCGAAATCGTCCAGCGCCAGGCGCAAGCCGAGTTTCTTCAGCAAGGCCAGATTTTCTATTGTCTGCAGCGGATTGGCCATCGCAGACGTTTCAGTCAGCTCCAGTTCTATCGTATGCGGCACTACGCCGCTACTATCGAGTATCTCGCGCACCTGAGTAAAGAACGAGGTATGCAGCAACTGTCGCATCGAGACATTGACGGCGACCGTGATGTCGCCCATTGCCGGGTAGCTGGCTTGCCATGCCGCGAGTTGCCGGCAGGCCTGTTCCATTGCCCACATGCCGATCGGCACCACCATGCCTGAGGTTTCGGCGATAGGGATGAATTCGTTGGGCGAGATCACGCCGTATTCCGGGCTGTTCCAGCGCAACAGCAATTCAAATCCCCTGACGCTGCCATCGACCAGCGAGACTTTAGGCTGATAGGCCACCGACAGTTCATTGCGCTCGAGTGCAAAACGCAATGCCACATCCATGCGCGCATGCTTGGTCGATTTGCTCTGCAGCGCGGCATCGTAGATTTCCACACGATTGCGGCCGCGCTCCTTGGCCTGGTACATGGCGGCATCGGCTTCGCGGATCAAATCGGCAGGCACCTGATGATCCGGACTCAATTGCGCAATACCGATGCTGATTTGAATCTTGACGGCGACATTGTCGAAGATCAGACGTTCGGATACGGCGCGTGCAATGGCCTTGGCCTTGACGCTGCTTTCCGCCAGTGAAGAGTTGGTCAGGATCACGAATTCATTGCCGCCAAAACGCGCAACGAAGTCGCTTTCCGGCAAGACCGCAACGATGCGTTTGCTGATTTCAAGCAGGCATTGATCGCCGAAGTCGTGGCCGTGCGTATCGTTGATACTCTTGAAAAAATCCAGATCGCAGAACAGCATGGTCAGGCTGGATTGACGCTGCCGGCTGGTTTCCATCGCAGTGGCCAGCGTGTTGACCAGATAACGGCGATTCGGCAAATCGGTCAGCATGTCGTGCATGGCCTGATACTCGATTTGTATTTCGGTCGTCTTGCGTTTGGTAATGTCACGTGTGACACCGAGTATGCCGATGATGTTATTCCTTGCATCGCGCAATGGATATTTGCTGGTGTGGAACCACAGATGCATGTCGCTGCGCCAGAATCCCGGTGCTTCCATATCCTGCAGCGGAATGCCGGTTTGCATGACTTGCTGATCCTGCTGCTGGATTTCATCGGCGATTTTGCGTGCGCTGAATTCATCGTTTTCATTCGCCATCTTCAGACAGATGTCGTAGACGGTTTTGCCGCGCAATTCGTCTTCGCTGGAATAACCGAAGCGCCGCTGGAAAACCTGATTGCTGACGGTGAAGCGTCCTTCGCTGTCCTTGACATAGATCATCGAGGGATTGAGATCGAGCACGGCGCGCAGCAGTGCCGTTTCCTCCTGCAGTTTCAGCTCGACATCCTTGCGCAGCGTAACGTCCTCTATGCTGAATACGAGGCCGTTGATGGCCGAGTCGTGCAGCATGTTGTAGCCGCGCGTTTCCAGCCACACCCAGTGGCCATCCCTGTGCCGGGTGCGATGGCGCGAAAATATCGTGCTGTGCGGCGTATCGCGCAAATGACGTAATTTCCCCTTGTGTTCTTCTTCGTCGTCCGGATGCAGAATGGGCTTGATTGCATTGCGCAGGATTTCTTCATAGCTGTAACCGATGACTTCCTGTAATGCAGGATTGGCAAATTTGATGTGATAGTCGGCATCGGTAATGATGAAGATGTGACGCGTCACCCGCGCAATGGCATTGAAGCGGCGTTCGTTGGTGCGTGCCTGGCTGAGTGCAATGCGATTGATGTTGAGTGTTTTTGCCAGCAGCAGCGATAGCCAGCCGATGCAAATGGTGGCAAATAAATCGGGCAACCAGTCGCTGGCGGTGGCGCCCAGATATACATTGAGACGGTAACCGATCAGCGCCAGTGCCGCGATGCACAGTATCGCAATGCGGTGACGCAGCACCAGTGGAAATACACCGGCAATGGCAATCAGCCACGGCATCGGCAATGCCGGCATGGTGTTTTGCGCAGCCAGTACGGCGATGGAGAATGAAGCGACCGATACTTCTGCCAGTAGAAATTTTTCACTGAGCAGAATCGCTGTGCGCAGCCAGAAGTAGCGTATGAAGGCAATCGCCAGCAGGGTGAGCAGAAGCACCACGATGCTCATGCTGATGGGCGTCAGGCTCAGATGTTTTGCATACACCAGCAGCATGATGTGGAACAGCAACGTCGCATAGAGCAATAGCGAAGCGGTGCGGAAGATATCGCTTCCTGCCAGAACACCTACGGCACGAAGGCGTGTTTCGTTCATCTGTTATGCACCACCACCGGTTTGATCTTTGTCGCTGCGGCCTTGGCATTGTTGCGTGCGGTGTCGACATCGACAGCAACAGCCAGTGCGACTCCCATGCGACGCCGAGCGAACGATTCCGGTTTGCCAAACAGGCGCACATCGGTGCCGGCGACTTGCAATGCATCGGCCACTCCCTCAAAGGCGATGACTTCGCCATCGTGCTGGCCATAAATGACGGCTGAAGCAGCCGGAGTTTTCATCGCCACATTGACTGGCAGGCCGAGTATGGCTTTGGCATGCAATTCAAATTCGCTTTGTTCCTGGCTGGCGATGGTCACCATGCCGGTATCGTGCGGACGCGGGCTGACTTCGGAGAACCAGACCATATCGTGCTTGACGAACAGTTCTACGCCAAACAGTCCGAGACCGCCAAGGTTGTCGGTCACTTTTTTTGCGATGTCGTGCGCTTTCTGCAGCGCACCGGGATGCATGGCTTGCGGCTGCCACGATTCCACATAGTCGCCGTTGACTTGCAGATGACCGATAGGTTCGCAGAAATGCGTGTGCGTTTCGCCATCGGCGCCTATGGCGCGTACGGTCAGCAAGGTGATTTCGTAATCGAAATCGATAAAGCCTTCGACGATTACACGGCCGGCATCGACGCGTCCGCCGGCGGCAGCGCAATCCCATGCGGCTTCAATATCGCCGGCACCGTTCAATTTCGACTGGCCTTTGCCGGATGAAGACATGACCGGTTTGACCACACAGGGATAACCGATTTCGGCGCAACCAGCCTTGAGTTCCTTCAGGCTGTCGGCAAAACGATAAGGTGACGTGGCGACGCCCAATTCTTCCGCTGCCAGCCGGCGTATGCCTTCCCTATCCATTGTCAGCCATGCTGCGCGTGCGGTGGGAATCACGCGCACGCTACCGGCATTTTCCATGTCGAGCAGGGTCGCAGTGGCGATGGCTTCAATTTCGGGTACCACCAGATCCGGTTTTTCCTGATTGATCAATGCCGCCAGCGCCACGCCGTCGGTCATGTCGATCACATAGGCGCGATGGGCAACTTGATGACCAGGCGCGTTGGCGTAGCGATCCACTGCAATCACTTCAACGCCCAGACGCTGTAGTGAAATGATGACTTCCTTGCCCAATTCGCCGGAGCCCAGCAGCATGATTTTGGTGGCGCTATGAGTCAGGGGAGTACCGATACGGGAGATGGTGTTGCTTTTATTCATGGCGGGAAATTCTGTGGATATGCGAGTACCCGTATTGTCTGCAAGAAGATTTTATTGGCATCCCGACAATAACAAATCCTGATCGATTTGGACAGCGCAAATTACTGCCGTCACATGTTTTTTATCAGAAAAAATTTGAATCTTATAAAGCAAAAAAAAACTGCCAGAAATATTCTGGCAGTTTTTATTCGAAGCTTGCTCGAATGAAAGACTAATGACGTTTAATCGTTGGCGTAGATATCATTGTCCTTGGTTTCACGAACGAAGATCATGCCGACGACGAAGGTCATCAACGCAATGATGATCGGATACCAGAGGCCATAATAAATATCGCCCTTGAACGCGACCAGCGCAAATGCCGTGGTTGGCAGCAAGCCGCCGAACCAGCCGTTACCGATGTGATACGGCAGCGACATCGACGTGTAGCGGATACGGGTCGGGAACATTTCAACCAGCATGGCTGCAATCGGGCCGTACACCATCGTCACGTAAATCACGAGGATGAACAACAGCAATAACGTCATGCCGTAGTTGATTTGTGCCGGATCTGCCTTGGTTGGATAACCGTGCGCCTTGATGGCATCGCTCAGCTCTTTCGAGAAAGCCTTGTCCTTGGCAGCCGCATCTTCTTTCGACAAACCTTTGGCGTCGTAAGACGTCAGCAGGCTATCGCCAACCTTGACCGTTGCCACTGTACCTGGTGCTGCGTCCTCATTCGAGTAGGCAACCGAAGCAGCAGCGAGTTTCCCTTTCACGATGTCGCATGACGACGTGAATTTCTTGGTGCCGGTCGGGTTGAACTGGAATTGGCAGGTTGCCGGATCGGCAGTAACCACCACTGGTGCATCTTTCAATGCAGCTTCCAGCGCGGGATTGGCATAGTGTGTCAAGCCGCTGAAGATAGGGAAGTAGGTCAGCGCAGCAATCAGGCAACCGGCCATGATGATCGGTTTGCGGCCGATTTTATCGGACAGCGTACCGAAAATGATGAAGAACGGCGTTGCCAGCAGCAGCGAGGCCGCGATCAGGATGTTGGCGGTGGACAGGTCGACCTTGAGCGTTTGCGTCAGGAAGAACAGGGCGTAAAACTGGCCGGTATACCAGACCACGGCTTGACCTGCGGTCAGACCGATCAGTGCCAGGATAACGATTTTCAGGTTGCCCCATTTTGCGAAGGCTTCGGTCAATGGTGCCTTGGACGTTTTGCCTTCCGCTTTCATTTTTGCAAACGCTGGCGATTCAGCCATCGACAGACGGATCCAGACCGAGATCCCCAGCAGGAAAACCGAAACCAGGAACGGAATGCGCCAGCCCCAATCGGCAAACGCTGCTTCGCCGATTGCAGTACGTGTTCCCAGAATCACCAGCAGCGACATGAACAAGCCCATGGTCGCAGTGGTTTGGATCCACGACGTGAATGCGCCGCGCTTGTCATGCGGTGCATGCTCAGCCACATAAGTAGCTGCGCCGCCGTACTCTCCGCCCAGAGCCAGGCCTTGCAAGATACGCAGAATGATCAGAATGATAGGAGCGGCGATACCAATCGATGCATAGTTAGGCAGCAAGCCGACGATGAAGGTTGAGCCACCCATGATCACGATCGTGACGAGGAAGGTGTATTTGCGGCCGATCATGTCGCCCAGGCGGCCGAATACAATAGCGCCGAACGGTCGCACGATAAAACCGGCCGCGAATGCCAGTAGCGCAAAGATGAACGCCGTGTTGGGATCGGTGCCGGCAAAAAACTGCTTGGCAATAATGCCGGCCAGTGAACCATATAGATAAAAGTCATACCATTCAAATACAGTACCCAGGGAGGAGGCAAAAATAACTTTGCGTTCCTCCGGGGTGATGCCGTTGCGTCCGGCTGTCGCTACTGTGACCATGCTCGTCTCCTTAATAATTATTAATGGAATGCGTGTGCACATTCCTTGTATTGGGTAAGCGAGTCGAGTGTGCGACTAAAACCTTACGGGATACTTGCATTAAACTTACGTAATGCTTACATATGCAAATGAGTAAAAACGCTATTCATCCAGGCTGAAACTCCTGTTCTGGCAGCGTTTTCATAGGGTGAGCGGGCGCAAAATTTCTGCCTAAGTTTGGTACGCGACACGGATGGCTCTAAAATGACGCCATTTTGCAACTGAAAAATACCAATGACGAAGCCATCCCATAGTCCTGCTGCCAACGCAGCCTCATCCTCGATTCCCTTTTTGCAGGAGCTCGGCATCCATGTGGTCGAATCCGGTGGCGGCCAGGCGCAAGTAGAGCTGATCCTGCAGGCGCGTCATCTGAATGGCTGGCAGGTTGCGCATGGCGGAGTGATCATGACCATGCTGGATAACGTGATGTCGCTGGCCGGACGTTCGATGGAACCGAATATCCGCGGCGGTGTAACGATAGAAATGAAGACCAGCTTCATGCAACCGGGTGGAACAGAAGGTTGCCGCCTGCTGGCAAAAGGCAAGGTCGTGCATGCCTCGACCAGCATTTATTTTTGCGAAGGCGAATTGTGGAATGGCGACAAGCTGGTGGCCAAGGCCAGTGGCACCTTCAAATTCATTCGTCGTACCGACGTTGCGAAAAAAATGACGCCAGCGTGATTACCCATTCGTATTTCAGGCAAAGGCAGGCATGAAGGATTTTCACGGAAAAGTCGCTGTCATTACGGGTGCCGCCAGCGGCTTCGGCCGTGAATTTGCGCATGTCGGCGCGCGACTGGGCATGAAACTGGTGCTGGCCGATGTGCAGCAGGATGCACTGGAGATAGTCGCGGCCGAATTGACGGCACAAGGT
>NZ_JBEBPO010000007.1:0-48255 GCF_040395855.1 Herminiimonas fonticola
CCAATAATAAAAAGGGCGACGGAAAGTTTTGCAGTACGCAGTTCGCAGGACGTTTTTTTAAATGTCTGTCGTAAATGTCGTAGTGGTCAACTAAGTCGTTAAAAAAATTGGAGGAGTCGATATGGCATCAAGCATTTGGTTCGCCATTGCATGCGGCATCATTGCCGTCATCTATGGTTTGATCTCACGTAGCTGGATCCTGAAGCAGGATGCCGGCAATCCCCGCATGCAGGAAATCGCCAGCGCGATTCAGACCGGTGCCGCCGCTTACCTGGCGCGGCAATACCGGACGATCGCCATCGTCGGTGTCGTCCTGTTCATCATTATCGCCGTGGTGCCGGGTCTCGGCCTGACGACTGCAGTCGGGTTTCTGATCGGTGCCGTGCTGTCCGGCGCATGCGGCTTCATCGGCATGAATGTGTCGGTACGGGCCAATGTGCGGACTGCGCAGGCTGCCACCAAAGGCATGAACGAAGCATTGGATGTCGCGTTCAAGGGCGGCGCCATTACCGGCATGCTGGTAGTCGGCCTGGGTTTGCTCGGTGTGGCGATTTTTTATCTGATACTGACATCTTCTGCGCGGCATGGTCTTGGTTATACCGTCAGCCTGCATGACGTGATCACGCCGCTGATCGGCCTCGCGTTCGGTGCCTCGCTGATATCGATTTTTGCGCGACTTGGTGGTGGTATTTTTACTAAGGGTGCCGACGTCGGCGCCGATCTGGTTGGTAAAGTCGAAGCAGGTATTCCCGAAGACGATCCGCGCAATCCTGCGGTGATTGCCGATAACGTAGGCGACAACGTAGGCGATTGTGCCGGCATGGCAGCCGATCTGTTCGAGACCTATGTGGTAACGCTGATTGCCACCATGCTGCTTGGCACGCTGGTGATGCATGGCATGGAATTGCAGGCCGCAATTTATCCCTTGCTGCTGGGCGGCGTCTCCATCATTGCATCCATCATCGGTTGTTCGATGGTGAAGGCGAAGCCGGGCAAAAAAATCATGTCGGCCCTGTACACCGGATTGTGGTGGGCGGCGGGTTTGTCGCTGATCGGTTTCGCCATCGTGACCTGGATAGTCATGCCGCCGGAATTACGCGTCGCGATGATGGGTTCTGCGGTGGTCGGCATTGTGTTGACCGGCCTGATGGTTTACATCACCGAGTATTACACCGGTACCGATTTCAAACCGGTGCAGCACGTGGCGCAGGCATCCACCACCGGTCACGGCACCAACATCATTGCCGGACTCGGCGTATCGATGCGCTCGACGGCGTGGCCGGTGGTCTCGGTCTGCGCTGCGATTCTGGCTTCGTACTGGCTGGGCGGTTTGTACGGGATCGCCATTGCAGCTACCGCGATGCTGTCGATGGCCGGCATTATCGTCGCCCTCGATGCTTACGGTCCGATCACCGATAACGCCGGCGGTATTGCCGAAATGTCCGGCATGCCGGAATCGGTGCGCGCGATTACCGATCCGCTTGATGCTGTCGGCAACACAACCAAGGCCGTGACCAAAGGGTATGCAATCGGTTCGGCCGGCCTGGCGGCGCTGGTGCTGTTTGCCGATTACACGCACGCGCTGGATTCGGTCGGTAAAAGCACATCTTTCGATCTGTCGAATCCATTGGTCATTGTCGGCCTCTTCATAGGTGGTTTGATCCCGTATCTGTTCGGGGCGATGGCGATGGAGGCGGTAGGGCGTGCGGCCGGCGCGGTGGTGATGGAAGTACGTCGCCAGTTCCGTGACATCAAAGGCATCATGGATGGCAGCGGCAAGCCGGAATACGACAAGGCAGTCGACATGCTGACGACAGCGGCGATCAAGGAAATGATCATTCCTTCCCTGCTGCCGGTAGTGATTCCGATACTGGTCGGTTTGATACTCGGGCCAGCAGCATTGGGCGGCTTGCTGATGGGCGCAATCGTGACCGGTATCTTCGTGGCGATTTCAATGACGACCGGCGGCGGCGCCTGGGATAACGCGAAGAAATATATTGAAGATGGCCATCACGGCGGCAAAGGTTCCGACGCGCACAAGGCAGCAGTCACCGGTGATACGGTCGGTGATCCCTACAAGGATACGGCCGGCCCGGCCGTCAATCCCTTGATCAAGATCATCAACATCGTGGCTTTGCTGATGGTGCCCTTGCTGCCTGCGACAGGCCTGCAAGTGATCACCGGACACGGCACCGTCCTTGAGACGACGGTCATCGTACCGGCGACAACGATCGTGGTTCCTGTTAGGGAAGTTGTGGTGCCAGTACCGATCAAGCCCTAGTGCAAATTTATGGCTCATGAAAAAGGCAGCTTCGGCTGCCTTTTTTATTGCCTATCGCCAGTTGCTTGCTGCCATATTTCGGGGCGACAGCAGCGCACAGGCGGTTTACACTGGTTCACTGTTTTTCCCTTGTCTGGTTGCGAAATCCCGCATGATTAAATCGTCCCTTGTTATTTGTTTGTTTACTGCCTTGCTGGGTGGTTGCAACAGTTTGCCGACTGACCATCATTCCGCGTCCACGCATGCTGTTCCCATCGAGCCGGAAGGCAGCAGCGGCTACACTGAAAAGCATGGCTGGATCGCCAGAAAATTCATGGTGGTCGCTGCCAATCCGTTTGCTGTCAATGCCGGTTATCAAATGCTGAAGGCGGGCGGTTCGGCGGTGGATGCGGCGATTGCCACGCAAATGGTACTGGGCCTGGTCGAGCCGCAATCGTCGGGCATAGGTGGCGGCGCCTTCATGTTGCATTTCGATGGCGACAAGGTACAAGCTTTCGACGGTCGTGAAACTGCGCCGGCGCATGCGCATGAAAAATTATTTCAAACTGTCGATGGCAAGACGATGCCTTTTCATGAGGCAGTAGTGGGTGGGCGCTCGGTTGGCGTGCCGGGGGTATTGCGCATGCTGGAGCTGGCGCACAAGCAATACGGCAAGTTGCCCTGGTCCACGCTGTTTGCACCGGCGATCCGGCTGGCAAGCGATGGCTTTGCCGTCAGTCCGCGCCTGGCCACCTTGCTTGCGTCAGAAACGTATTTGAAAAACGATCCGCTTGCAGCAGCCTATTTTTACGATGCACAAGGCAAGCCGAGACCGGTTGGTTATCTATTGAAGAATCCGGCGCTGGCAGCGACGCTGCAGAAAATTGCGCGGGATGGTGCCGATACTTTTTACAAAGGGCAGATCGCACACAATATCGCGCGCAAGGTGACGCATCATCCAGGCAATCCGGGCACTTTGACGACGCAGGATATGGCCGGTTATAGGGCCAAAATGCGGGTGCCGGTTTGCAGCGACTACAAGGCGTGGACGGTGTGCGGCATGCCGCCGCCATCTTCAGGCGGAATTGCAGTGGCACAGATGCTGGGCATGCTGGAAACAAAAGACATGAGCGCGCTGGCACCGATAGCTGGTGATGTACAGGCGAATGCCGTACACCTGTTTGCGGAAGCAGGGCGTCTGGCTTATGCGGATCGCAATCGTTATATTGCTGATCCCGATTTCGTCCCGCTGCCGGATGGGGGCGTGCATGCGCTGCTGGATAAAAAATATCTGGCCCGACGCGCTGCACTGATAGGCGAACGATCGATGGGGCAGGCGCAGCCGGGTATGCCGTTCGGAAAACAGCTTGCATGGGGAAACGATGCTTCGCCCGAATTGCCTTCGACCTCGCATATTTCCATCGTCGATGGCGAGGGTAATGCATTGGCGATGACGACGACGATAGAAAACGGTTTCGGTGCGCGCCAGATGGTAGACGGTTTTCTGCTGAACAATGAGCTGACGGATTTTTCCATGGAGTCGGCCGATGCCGACGGCCCGATAGCCAACCGCGTGCAGCCGGGCAAGCGTCCGCGCAGTTCGATGGCGCCTACGCTGGTGTTTGAAAAAGGCACGAAAAAGCTGGTGCTGGCGATCGGTTCACCCGGTGGCTCTGCCATCATCAACTATGTGAGCAAGGTGCTGATAGGCACGATGGATTGGGGCTTGAATGTGCAGCAGGCGATCAACCTGCCCAATATCGGCAGCCGCAACGGTCCGACCGAACTGGAGCAGGGGCGTGTGCCGGCAAGCCTGATCGCGCAATTGCAGGCCCGAGGCCATGAGGTGCAAGTGGTGGAACAAACTTCCGGCCTGCACGGCATCATGCGTTTGTCTGTGCATGGAGAAGAAGTCTGGTTTGGCGGGGCTGACCCAAGACGCGAAGGGATCGCGCAAGGAGATTGAGTTGCGCTACGTCGGCGCCGCGGTCAATGTGTGCAGACTTGCCCGAAACTGCAAACCCCCTAATAATTGGTCTCTATGCAAAATCAAAAGAAAATCGGTCTGGTACTGACAGGAGGGGGAGCAAGGGCGGCGTATCAGGTCGGTGTGTTGCAATCCGTATCCGAAATATTGCGTGGGGCAGGTTGGGCGCCCGAGCGTAATCCTTACGACATTATTTGCGGCACTTCGGCTGGCGCGATCAATGCCACTGCGCTGGCCTGTCATGCGGACGATTTTTCTGCCGGACTCGACAAGGTCGTGTCCGTGTGGGAACACTTCACGGCCGAACAGGTATATCGGGCCGATTCACTCGGCGTCTTGCGTTCCGGTGCGAAATGGCTGTCGCTGCTGTCGTTCGGCTGGTTGATGCGGCAATGGAAAACCAATCCGCCCAACTCCCTGCTGGACAATACGCCTTTGGTCAGCCTGCTTAATCGGATGCTGAATCTGCCGCGCCTGGATGCGGCATTGATGGATGGCAAATTGCACGCCTTGGCGGTGACGGCCTCTTCCTATACTGCCGGCAAGCACATCACCTTTTATCAAAGCGAAGCCGATATCGAACCGTGGGTACGCACGCAGCGGGTGGCGATTCGCAGCCAGATCGGCGTCGAACATTTGCTGGCCTCGTCGTCGATTCCCCTGATTTTTCCGGCAACCCCGATTTACTGCGAAGGACGGCGCGAATATTTCGGTGACGGTTCGATGCGGCAGATGGCGCCGATTTCACCGGCGATTCATCTGGGGGCAGACAAGGTGCTGGTGATAGGTGCCGGCCGCTTGCTGGAACCAGCCATCGATTCAGGCGTCAACGCGCAGTATCCAAGCCTGGCGCAAATCGCCGGTCATGCGATGTCCAGCATTTTTCTGGACAGTATTGCCGGGGATATTGAACGCTTGAACCGTATCAACCAGACGCTGTCCTTGCTGACAGAGGAGCAAAAGACCAAAACAGCCTTGCGCCCGGTGGAAATGCTGACCATCGCACCATCCGAGCGGCTCGATACGATTGCCAGCCGCCATATCGGCAGTTTGCCGCGCCCCGTACGCATGTTGCTGGCGACCATAGGCGCTACCGAAGTACGTGGCGCCGCGCTGGCTTCCTATCTGTTGTTTGAAAAAAGCTACACCTGTGAATTGATCGCATTGGGTCGCCGTGATGCGCAAGCGCACAAGAGTGAAATCCTTGCTTTTTTCGCAACGCAACAGGGTTAATAGTATGCAAAATCCGTCATGAAATGCGTAGGCAATAAGCAGACATGTCACTGCATACTGGTTGATTCGGCAAACGCAACACGTTACTCTCGAGTATGGGATTCAGCCAGATTGGCTATATTTATTGCTATTTACTAAGGAATTTCGGTGAAAGTTAAATTAATCACACGGTTTTTCCTGTTTTTCGCTACATTATTACTTTCTTACAACGCTTTTGCCTTCGATTCCGGCGCATTGGGAATCGTGCAAGCGACGGATTTGCCGCCGGAGGCGCGACAAACTATTGCGTTGATACGGCAGGGTGGCCCTTTCCCGTATGAGAAAGACGGTTCCGTATTCGGTAACTATGAAAAGATTTTGCCGCAACAAAAGCGTGGGTATTATCGCGAATTCACAGTGAAAACACCGCGTACCCGCAGTCGGGGCGCCAGGCGAATTATTGCCGGCGGTGAGAAAAACAGGCCGCATGAATATTATTACACCGCCGATCACTATAGAAGTTTCAAACGGGTCGTAGAGTGAAGTTTTGGATGTTAATAATAAAATTGCGGGAGATGAGGGATAAATGAGTTTGTTTAAAACCGTGCCGTCAAATGTAGTGCAATCGATCCGGGCTTTCCGCGTGGCCGATCTGCAGGCTGAGGCCGCACAGCTCGGACAGCATTTTTTGTACGCGCATTGTGCGCATGCGACCACGAAACAACAGGTGCTTGCGATTATTGCCGAAGCCTTTCATTTTCCACGCCATTTCGGCAAGAATTTCGATGCGCTGTCGGATTGCCTGACCAGTCTGGCGCACAAGGCTGGGCCGCAACCGGGATTCCTGGTGGTGCTGGAACAGTTGCCGAATACGCCAAAATTCGACAAGGAAGCGCGCGAAACCCTGCTGGATGTATTTCGTGACGCGGCCGACTTCTGGGCCGATAAGAAAATCGCATTTCGGGTGTTTTACTCCTTCCAGTAATTTTCTTTTGATCCCGCCGCTACGTGGTGGCGGCTGATCTGCTGTCAACTCCTTCCCTGTTTTTCCTCGTTGCTTCTCTACCCGAGCCATCCTTTCAGGACATTTTTATCATCGTTAGTCGCAATCGGTCGAAATCAGGCAAGGCCGCGGTACGGTACAATGCGCGCCATGAGAAGAATCGTTATCCTGATTTCCGGACGCGGCAGCAATATGGAAGCCATTATCCGGGCTGCGCAAGATGAAAAATGGCCGGCCAGGATAGTTGCGGTAGTCAGCAACCGTGCGGATGCAAGCGGTTTGCACTACGCCGCCGAGCAGGGTATTCCAGCCATCGTGGTGCCGCACAAGGACTATGCGACGCGTGAAGCATTCGATGCGGCGCTGCAAAGCCGTATTGATGAATTTTCCCCGGACCTGTTAGTGCTGGCCGGATTCATGCGTGTGCTCACCAGCCGTTTTGTTGCGCATTACGCAGGCCGGATGCTGAATATTCATCCGTCGCTGCTGCCTAGTTTTGTCGGCCTGGCAACGCATAATCAGGCCTTGGCAGCGGGCGTCACCATCCACGGTGCAACCGTGCATTTCGTTACTGCCGATCTGGATCATGGCCCTATCGTGGCGCAAGCGACAGTGCCGGTATTGCCCGACGATACAGAAACAACACTGGCCGCGCGCGTGCTGGAGCAGGAGCACATCATTTATCCGCGTGTCATACGTGCCTTCGTTGAAGGACGCGTATCGCTGATTGATGGCATTGCGCGCATGACGCCAGACAATATCGAGTCCTAGTTTTAGCGACAGGCTCACTAATATAAACAGCAGTACCAGCAAGACATTTTATGAAGGAATCACATGAGGTTGCCTCCCGCGATCATTAACAACACGGAAGAAGTGCTGCGCGAGATATTGCGTTTTACCGGCCCGGCCGACGGCACGCTATCGCGCTATTTTCGCGATCATCCAAGACTGGGTTCGCGCGAACGCGGCGTGATTGCCGAAGCGGTGTATGGTTTGCTGCGCAACAAGGCGGTGTATACGAGTTTCGCCGAATCAGGCAATGGTCCGACCATGCGCCGCATGACGCTGCTGGGCTTGGCCGATGCCGTCGGTGTGGAAGCGCTGGGCGGATTGTCGGAAGAAGAAACCGAATGGCTGAATCACGTGATGCAGATCGACCGCACTTTGCTGCCATCCCTGTTGCGCGCGAATCTGCCTGAGTGGCTGTTCGACAAGCTGGTGGCACGTGATGGCGAAGCGACGACGCTGGAATTGGCGCATGCAATGAATCAGCCGGCCCCGCTGGATTTGCGTGTCAACGCGATCAAGGCGACGCGTGAAGATGTGGTGGCGGAATTGGCGCAGGCACCGATACTGTGCGAGTCGACGCCGTTTGCGCCGCTGGGCATACGTGTCATCAAAAAACCTGCCTTGCAAAACCTGCCATTGTTCAAGAGCGGTGCGATTGAAGTGCAGGACGAAGGCAGTCAGTTGCTGTCGCAAATCGTCGGTGCCAAACGCGGTGAAATGGTGGTCGATTTCTGTGCCGGTGCCGGCGGAAAGACGCTGGCACTGGGTGCGACGATGCGCAATACCGGTCGTTTATACGCTTTCGATATTTCCGAAAAACGTTTGGCCAAACTGAAGCCGCGCCTGGCGCGCAGCGGTTTGTCGAATGTGCATCCGGTGCAGATCGCACATGAAAATGATGCCAAGGTAAAACGCCTGGCCGGCAAGATTGATCGCGTGCTGGTTGATGCGCCATGCAGCGGACTCGGCACCTTGCGCCGCAATCCGGATGTGAAATGGCGCCAGACACCGCAATCGCTGGTGGAGTTGAATGCAAAACAGGCCTCGATTCTGGCTGGTGCGGCGCGTCTGGTAAAAGCCGGCGGTCGTCTGGTGTATGCAACCTGCAGTATTCTGGATGAAGAAAACGAAGCAATCGTCGAACAGTTCCTTGCCGCGCGTGAAGACTTTGTGCTCGTGCCCATGAGTGAAGTATTGGCTGAGCAAAAAGTCGATCTGGCGATGGACAAGTATCTGAAGCTGTCGCCGGCCAAACATCAGACCGATGGATTTTTCGCGGCGGTATTGCAACGTAAAACCTGATTGGAAAAATGGACGCTAACCCACTGACTAAACTCTGGGCCGATTTCCAGACGGATCTCGGTATCCCCGATTTGCGCTGGCAAATTCTTGCGCTGGCGCTGTGTTTTTCTCTGGGGTGGCTGCTGGCGCGCCTGGGTAGTGGTGTCCTTGCAGCGCATGATGCGCAGAGGAATATTGCCCCCAGACCGGGCGCGGAAAAGTTTGCGCGGGTGTGGTGGCCTTTCCTGACGCTGGTGCTGATAGTCGTTGCGAAGCCGGTATTGGCGCGCTGGATCAGCGTTGATCTGATGCGCCTGGCATTGCCCTTGGTCGCATCGTTTGTGTTGGTGCGTCTGGCGTTTTATATCTTGCGGCGCGTGTTTGCGCGCGACGGCAAGGGACGCAGTTTCATTCTGTTGTTCGGGCGCGGGTTTGCGGGCCTGGTGTGGACGATCGTTGCTTTGCACATCACCGGCGTGTTGCCGGATATTGCGGAATTTCTGGACGATACGCTGATTCCCTTGGGGCGCAATAAAGTCTCGCTGATGACGATGTTGCAGGCCGCATTGTCGGTCGGTGTCACGCTGCTGGTGGCGCTGTGGTTATCGGCGCTGCTGGAAGAGCGCTTGATGAAGCTGAATTCCATGCACTCTTCGATGCGAGCGGTATTGTCGCGCATGGGGCGGGCACTGCTGATCCTGATTGCTTTGCTGCTCAGCCTGTCCATGGTCGGGATTGATTTGACCGTGCTGTCTGTATTCGGCGGTGCGCTGGGCGTCGGGCTGGGTTTGGGTTTGCAAAAGCTGGCCAGTAGTTACGTCTCGGGTTTCGTGATCCTGCTGGAGCGCAGCCTGGCAATAGGCGACACGGTAATCGTGGATAAATTTACCGGACGCGTATCGCAGATCAATACGCGTTATACGGTACTGCGCGGCGGCGACGGCACCGACACGGTAGTGCCGAATGAAATGTTTGTTTCCAGCCCGGTGCAGAATCTCTCATTGACCGATACGGTGGTGCAGATGACGACCCGTATCACGGTGGATTACCGCACCGATATCGATCTCGCATTGCGTCTGCTGGAAGAAGCTGCGTTGAGCGTGGAACGGGTACGTCCAGGGCCGGATCGCGGGCCAGGCGCCACTTTGGTAGCTTTTGGGGCTGACGGTATTGATCTGCAACTGGGTTTTTGGGTGAATGATCCGGAAGGCCGCGGTGGTGTGCTTTCCAATGTCAATCGGGCAATCTGGCGTTCATTTCAGGTCCACGATATCAATGTGCCATTCCCGCAGCGCGAAATAAGGTTGATTGATGAACAATATCGTGCGGTAAAAGAGCATTTAAATACGGATGCCGGCCGTTCCAGTCCCGATTCTGCCCCTTAAAAAGGGTACAATTCTTCTCGAAATTTTCATCAGTCCCTCGTTTTTCTGCGGACTGACACCATATAGGCGATACCTTTTGTTCATGGCATTCACAATGGAGCCACAATAATGCTAGATGCAGTACTGGATTTTCTGTCCAACGGCCTGACCGGCGCAAGCGGCTGGACGGTGTTTTTTTACGCGCTTGCGGTAACGCATATCACGATTGCTGCCGTGACGATTTACCTGCATCGTTGTGCCACGCATCGCGGTCTGGATCTGCATCCGATTCCAAGTCATTTTTTCCGTTTCTGGTTGTGGCTGACCTCCGGCATGGTCACCAAGGAATGGGTGGCGATTCATCGCAAGCACCACGCCAAATGTGAAACCGAGGAAGATCCGCACAGCCCGGTCACCCGTGGCATCAAGAAAGTGTTTTTTGAAGGTGCCGAGCTGTATCGCGCCGAAGCAAAAAACATGGAAACGATGGAAAAGTACGGTTACGGTACGCCGAACGACTGGCTCGAACGCCATGTTTATACGGGCCGCAGCGCGACCGGTATCGTGTTGATGTTGATTATCAATGTGCTGCTGTTCGGCGTGATCGGCGTATCGGTGTGGGCGCTGCAAATGGCCTGGATTCCGATTACTGCGGCAGGCATCATCAACGGCATCGGTCACTACTGGGGCTATCGCAATTACGAATGCAGCGATGCAGCGACCAACATCTTCCCGATCGGCATCATCATCGGCGGTGAAGAGCTGCACAATAATCATCACACTTTCGGCACCTCGGCCAAGCTGTCGTCGAAATGGTATGAATTCGATATCGGCTGGATGTATATCCGCATACTCGAAACCGTCGGCCTGGCTACCGTTAAAAAAGTGGCGCCTGAACCGAAATTCGAGCACGGAAAAATGCATCTGGATTTCAACACGCTGCAATCAGTCATCTCGAATCGTTACGATGTGACGGCAAAGTATGCGAAATCGCTGAAGCTGGCATGGCACGACGAAGTCGAGCATCTGAAGGAAAAGGCCAACCTGGAATCCGGTTTCCTGAAATCCAGCAAAAAACTCCTGCATCGTGAACCAGCCAAGCTGGAAGCGCCGCACAAGGAGCAGTTGACGCAATTGTTCGCACACAGCAAGGCGCTCAAGACCATGCACGAAATGCGCGTGGAACTGGGTGCAATCTGGGAACGTTCACACGCCAGCCGCGAGCAACTGCTGCATCAATTGCAGGATTGGTGTGCGCGCGCCGAAGCATCAGGCATTACCGCTTTGCGTGACTTCTCCTTGCGTTTGCGCAGCTACGCATAAAACTGATAGTCAGTACACGCAATAAAAAAGCCCGGTTATCCGGGCTTTTTTATTGCGTATGCGTTGCGTCAAGTGTTGACCCGCGGTGAATCAGGAGTCGTCTGCCGCTGTTTGTCGCTGTTGCATGATTGCGGCGATGCTGCGTTCATCCTCATCTGCACTCTGCATCAGCCCGGCAATCACACCCATCCGATCGGCCTGATCTCTGTTTTGACTCATCTTCCATTTTCCTTCGATGCGCGTTATCTGTATTTCCAGGCCAACGATGTGCTTGAGGCGTTCGTCGATGTAGGAGGGTGGGGCATCGCTCATTTTCCATGGCGTTTCCTGCTGCATTTCAAATCTTTTGGTAAGCCGCCCGACCATGCCGCGCAGCCAGCGCGCATCGTCATGGACGATGATGCGTCCGTACACGTGTACTACTGCGTAGTTATAAGTAGGCACAACCTCGTGTGTCGTCTTCTTGCTTGCGTACAGGCTGGGCGAGATGTAAGCACTCGGTCCCTGAAAGATCGCCAGGCTGTCGGTGTCGGATAAGTTTGCTCGCTGCCAGACGGTATTGGCGCGCGCAACGTGGCAATACAGGCTACCGTGCGCACCTTGCTCAGCATCCAGTTCAAACGGCAGATGGTTGGCTTCGATGCCTGCATGAGTATGGGTGATCAGGATGCCCAGCGGGGATTGGGTGATGAGCTCATACAGCTTGGTGTGATCGGTCTGCGCAAAATGTTGGGGTAGGTACATCGCATCTCCATGCCGTTGCTTCACCTTAAATCATATCGGTAAAGGAAGGTATTCGGATGATTGTTCCTCAAAATCTTGAGTGCATGCTGAAGACTCTGGTACGAACGCACTGTGATGTACACAATTCAGGCAGCTGCTGCAGTGCTTGTTTGTGGGCATGGCTCGCAGGCATAAAAAAACCGCTCATGAAAGAGCGGTTTTTTCTTGAGAAAGAAAGATCGATTACTTGATCTTGGTTTCCTTGTATTCAACGTGCTTGCGGACTTTCGGGTCGAACTTGATGATCGACATTTTTTCCGGAGTCGTGCGCTTGTTTTTGGTAGTCGTGTAGAAGTGACCCGTACCGGCGGTCGATTCCAACTTGATTTTGTCGCGGCCAGATTTCGCCATGATGGTTCCTTAAATATTCTGCTAGTTAGACTTTTTCGCCACGAGCACGCATATCGACTAACACGGCATCGATGCCGATCTTGTCGATGACGCGCAGACCGGCGTTGGACAGGCGCAGGGAAACCCAGCGATTTTCCGACTCGACGAAAATGCGGCGATTTTGCAAGTTAGGCAAAAAGCGGCGTTTCGTTTTGTTGTTCGCATGGGAAACGTTGTTGCCAACCATCGGCCCTTTCCCTGTGACTTGGCAGACACGTGCCATAGATGTGCTCCTAAAAGAATTTCCGAAATTGGAAAAAAAGTGAGTATATCCAAAAAATCCAGATTATTCAACGACTTGCGCAAATTAATTGTGTCTTATTTATTTAATTAATTTAACAATTTGAGGGCTGTGGCGTAACAGTGCTTGTCGTTAGAGCTGGTGCGTTGCGGCGGACGGTGGCTTTGGCGGCGCTGTGTATGCAGAGGCTTACAGTTGACCGTGTTCGGCAAAGGAATATACCTGCTTGCCTGCCACCACAAAATGATCGAGTGTGCGCACGTCTATCAGCGTCAGTGCCTGTTTCAGTGCCTGGGTCAGGGTTTGATCGGCAACGCTCGGCTCGGGTGTGCCGGATGGATGGTTATGCGCAAGGATCACGCTGGCAGCATTGTGCGCCAGCGCGGCCTTGACGACTTCTCTTGGATACACGCTGGTATGCGTCAAGGTGCCGCGAAACATTTCGTCGCACACGATCAGGCGATTCTTTACATCGAGAAAAAGGACAGCAAACGATTCATACGCCCGGCCGCTCAACAGCAGTTGCAGATATTGCTTCACGGCTTGCGGCGAATTGAGTGCCACGCCGGCTTGCAGTTCTTCGCAGAGCGAACGTCTGGCCAGTTCGAGCACCGCCTGCAGTTGCGCATATTTTGCGGGTCCCAGCCCGTTGATTTTTGAAAAATCGTTCAGTGTGGCGGAAAACAGCCTGTTCAGCGAACCGAAGTGGGCCACCATATCGCGCCCCAGATCGACAGCGCTTTTGCCTGTCACGCCAACGCGCAGGAACACGGCCAGCAATTCGGCATCCGACAGGATCGCTGCGCCATGCCGGATCAGGCGTTCGCGAGGGCGCTGTTCTTCAGGCCAGTCTGTAATCGCCATAATTTGTCCGGGAAATGCTGCGTTAGTGGAAGGGTGCTGATCCGTTTGATGATAGGCAGGCCGGAAGGCGCAACGTGGCTTAAAATAGCGTTTATCGCGCAACCCGGAATTTTAATGTCAAATTTACCACATACTGCGGTGACCCCAACGGCTTACCTGACTCTGCATTACCGTCTGGCTGCGGCGGATGGCAACGATATCGTCAGCACGTTTGCAGACAATCCGGCCACCCTGCAATTGGGCACCGGCCAACTGGCCCCCTTTCTGGAGGAATGTTTGATTGGCTTGGAGGAGGGCACGCGTCAGACCTTTGACCTGCCGCCGGAACGTGCTTTCGGTCCGCGCAACCCTGAATTGATACGCCCGATTTCCCGTACCACGCTGGATGAAAATTCCGGGATGGGCGAACAATATGCGGTCGGCGATATGGTTGAGTTCGCTGCGCCGGGCGGCGGCAAGTTTGCCGGTGTGTTGCGCGAGATAGATAGTGATACTGCGGTGTTTGATTTCAATCATCCGCTGGCGGGGCAGGCATTGATGTTTGAAGTCGAAATCATCGGCATACTGTAATCGCATAATGAATCATGCTCTGACGCGTGCACGCATGGTGTGCGCAGGCATCAAAGGATAAAGATGGATAAGGAAATTTTACTGGCTCAGCCGCGCGGTTTTTGTGCCGGCGTGGATAGGGCGATTGAAATCGTCGAGCGCGCACTGATTGAATTCGGCGCGCCGATTTATGTTCGTCACGAGATCGTGCATAACGCGTATGTCGTTGCCGATTTGCGCGACAAGGGGGCGATTTTTATTGAAGAGCTGGAAGATGTGCCGGCCGGTAATACCGTCGTTTTTTCCGCTCATGGTGTATCCAAGGCAGTGCAGGCGGAAGCGACCATGCGTGGCTTGCGCGTATTCGATGCAACCTGCCCACTGGTCACCAAGGTGCATATCGAAGTGGAGAAAATGCGCAGGGATGGCCGCGAGATTGTCATGATAGGCCACGACGGCCATCCCGAAGTGGAAGGAACGATGGGACAGATCGAAGACGGCATGCATCTGGTTGAAACAGTGGACGATGTGGAAAAACTTCAGGTCAAGAATCCGGAGCTGGTGTCATACGTGACGCAAACGACTTTATCGATAGACGATACGGCCGATGTGATTGCCGCGCTGAAAAACAAGTATCCGCATATCTCCGAACCGAAAAAAGCCGATATCTGCTACGCCACCACCAATCGCCAGGAAGCAGTCAAGTTCATGGCGCCACAGGTCGATGTCGTGATCGTGGTCGGCAGTCCGAACAGTTCCAATTCCAATCGCCTGCGTGAAGTGGCGCGGAAAAAGAATGTGCCGTCTTACATGGTCGACAATGCTTCCGAGATCGATCCGGCGTGGTTGCAGGACAAGCAGCGCATCGGCGTGACAGCAGGTGCTTCTGCACCGGAAGTACTGGTGCAGGCGGTGATCGATAGGCTGAAAGAATGTGGTGCGAAAAGCGTGCGTACGCTGGAGGGAGTGGAAGAACACGTTGCATTTCCGCTGCCTAAGGGGCTGGTACGCAAAACTGCAGATGCCTGATTTGTGTCGCCGGGATATTCCGTCTTATGTGCGTGCCTTGTGCTGTTGGGCTGAAGCAGTGCTTCGGTATAATCCCGCCAGCGTTCTGCAAGCATGTGATTGCTGTCTTTGCCATTCATCTTGCCAAGAATGAGATGCGGCACCCCTGAGTCGGGTGCCGTTTTTATAAGCGGGAACGATTATTGCGGCGATGTTTTCTGCATGATCGCAACATGACGTGAATGTCGACGCAGCTTGCCGGCAGATACTTGATAGACATTGCTTCAGGAGACAAGTACCTCATGGATATTTTTATCCAGCAAATCATCAACGGCCTGGTTCTCGGCAGCATGTATGCATTGGTCGCCCTCGGCTATACGATGGTGTACGGTGTACTCAATCTGATCAATTTTGCACATGGCGACGTCTTGATGATAGGCGCGATGGCAGGTCTGACCATCCTCAAGATGCTCAATACGGTGGCTCCCGAATTGCCCGGCATCGTGCAGTTGATTATCGCGATACTGGGTGCAATACCGGTATGCGTGGCGGTCAACGTCCTGATAGAGCGCGTGGCCTATCGCCGCCTGCGTAACGCGCCGCGTCTGGCGCCCTTGATTACGGCCATTGGTGTTTCTATTTTGCTGCAAACCTTTGCCATGATGATCTGGGGCCGCAGTCCGCTGCCATTCCCGCAAGTGATGCCGGGCGAGCCGCTGCATATTCTGGGCGCGCTGATTTCACCGACGCAGGTGATGTTGCTGATCCTGGCAGCAGCAGCGATGCTGCTACTGGCTTTGCTGATTGAAAAAACAAAATTGGGCCGTGCGATGCGCGCCACGGCGGAAAATCCGCGTGTGGCAGGATTGATGGGTGTGGATTCCAATCGCGTGATCGTGATGACCTTCGTGATTGGTGCCACGCTGGCAGCGATCGCCGGCGTGATGTGGGCGGCCAATTATTCATCTGCACAATTTGCGATGGGCTTCGTGCCGGGGCTGAAGGCATTTTCAGCAGCAGTGCTGGGTGGCATCGGCAATATTTACGGCGCCATGCTGGGCGGCATCCTGCTGGGTCTGATTGAAAGCCTGGGGGCAGGCTATATCGGTGACCTGACCGGCGGCTTCCTCGGCAGTCACTACCAGGACATTTTTGCCTTCGTTGTCCTGATCATCGTGCTGACCTTGCGTCCGTCCGGCATCATGGGCGAGCGCGTGCCGGATCGGGCGTAAGGAACATCATGTCCAATTATTTCGACGTCAAAAACAATCCGCGCAAAGCCTGGTCGGGCTTGCTCGCGATCCTGGCGCTTGCGCTGATCTTCCCCTTTATTGCGCAACATTTCGGCAATTCGTGGGTGCGCATCATGGATGTTGCGCTGCTGTACATCATGCTGGCGCTCGGCTTGAATATCGTGGTTGGTTTTGCCGGTCTGCTCGATCTCGGCTACATCGCGTTTTATGCAATCGGCGCCTATCTGACCGCGCTGCTGGCGTCGCCGCAATTCGCCGTGGTGCTGGAATCCTTCGTCAATCAGTACCCCGCCATAGGCGCTACATTGATGTGGCTATTCGGTCCCGAGATTGCGCAGAACGGCATTCATTTGTCACTGTGGGTGATCGTGCCGCTCGCCGTACTGGTAACCGGATTTTTCGGTGCACTGCTTGGTGCGCCTACGCTGAAGTTGCGCGGTGATTATCTGGCGATAGTCACGCTGGGTTTCGGCGAAATTATCCGCATCTTCATGAACAATCTGAACGGTCCGGTGAATATCACCAACGGACCGCAGGGAATCAACATGATCGATCCGATCCGCATCTTTGGCGTCTCGCTGAATGGGGAAGAAGGATCGGCCTCCACGGTCATGCTCGGCAATTACGCGATGCCGTCGGTGAATGCCTACTACTTTCTGTTTTTGGTCTTGTGCATCGCCATCATTTTCATCTCGGTGCGTTTGCAGAATTCGCGTCTGGGTCGTGCTTTCGTCGCGATACGCGAAGATGAAATCGCCGCCAAGGCGATGGGCATCAATACGCGTAACGTCAAACTACTGGCATTTGCCATGGGCGCATCGTTCGGCGGTGTAGCCGGTGCGATGTTTGCATCGTTCCAGGGTTTCGTCTCGCCGGAATCTTTCTCGCTGACCGAATCGATTGCGGTATTGGCGATGGTGGTACTGGGCGGGATGGGGCATATTCCCGGCGTGGTATTGGGCGGCATCCTATTGGCTGCATTGCCGGAAATTTTGCGTCATGTGGTGGAGCCCTTGCAAAGAACGCTATTTGGCGAAGTCCTGATCGATGCGGAAATTCTGCGTCAACTGCTGTACGGGCTGGCGATGGTGCTGATCATGCTGATACGTCCTGCAGGTTTGTGGCCGGCGCCCAAGAATGAAGACCGGCCGACTGCGGATACCGACACGGCGACAAAGTCGACCGATGTCGTGGCCGTATAAGGGGATGTCATGACGCATATCCTCAATTCGCAAATCATTCTCAACATCGCCAATGTCAGCAAGCGCTTCGGTGGTCTGCAGGCATTGTCAGATGTGAACGTCAAAATCATGCAAGGCCAGATCTATGGCCTGATCGGCCCTAACGGTGCCGGAAAAACCACTTTTTTCAATGTGATTACCGGCTTGTATCAAGCCGACAGTGGCAGCTTCGAGCTGGCTGGAAAATCGTATTCGCCATCCGCGCCGCATCTGGTGGCCAAGGCCGGGATTGCGCGTACGTTTCAGAATATTCGCCTGTTTGGCGAAATGACTGCACTGGAAAACGTCATGGTCGGTCGTCACGTGCGCACGCATCAGGGTTTGTTCGGCGCGGTCTTTCATCACAAGGCGGCCAGGCAGGAAGAAGCCGCTATTCGCACACGTGCGATGGAGCTCCTCGATTTTGTAGGCATTGCACAATTTGCCGAACGCACGGCGCGTTACTTGTCTTATGGCGATCAACGCCGGCTGGAAATTGCCCGTGCGCTGGCGACGGATCCGCAATTGCTGGCGCTGGACGAGCCGGCAGCGGGCATGAACGCAACTGAAAAACTCGGCTTGCGCGAACTGCTGGTCAAGATCAAGGCGGAAGGTAAAACCATTTTGCTGATCGAACACGACGTCAAGCTGGTCATGGGTTTGTGCGACCGCATCACGGTACTGGATTACGGCAAACCAATTGCAGAGGGTGTTCCCGCCGATGTGCAAAAAAATCCGGCAGTGATAGAAGCCTATCTCGGAGGTGCTCATTAATGGCAGGCATGGCTGAAAATATATTGAAGATCAGCGGCCTGAAGGTTGCATACGGCGGCATTCAGGCTGTCAAGGGTATCGATCTCGAAGTCAGGCAGGGTGAATTGATCACGCTGATCGGCGCTAACGGTGCCGGTAAAACCACAACCTTGAAAGCCATCACCGGCACCTTGCCCGCGTGCCGCGTCGATGGTCATATCGAATATGCCGGCCAGTCGATCAAGGGTTTGGGCTCCTTCGAGCTGGTAAAGAAAAAGCTCGCGATGGTGCCGGAAGGTCGTGGCGTATTTACGCGCATGTCTATCCAGGAAAATCTGTTGATGGGTGCTTTCACGCGCAATGACAAACCAGGCATTGTTGACGATATCGAAAAATGGTTTGCTGTCTTCCCGCGCCTGAAGGAACGCGCCGCGCAAATGGCCGGTACGCTGTCTGGTGGCGAGCAGCAAATGCTGGCGATGGCACGCGCCTTGATGAGTCATCCGAAATTATTGCTGCTGGATGAGCCGTCCATGGGTTTGTCGCCCATCATGGTGGAAAAGATTTTTGAAGTGATACGCAGCGTTGCTGCACAAGGCATCACGATTTTGCTGGTCGAGCAAAACGCCAGGCTGGCCCTGCAGGCTGCCGATCGCGCGTACGTGATGGAATCCGGCTTGATCACGATGCAGGGCGATGCGCAGCAGATGCTCAACGATCCCAAAGTCAGGGAAGCGTATCTGGGCGAAGCCTGATCCAGAGCTGAATTTTCTCGATCAGGGTATTTTTCACTTTCCGACTATCCGCTCGCCGATGCCGGTCATGGCATGGCAAAACAAATCGTATTCACCACAGGCAGCATTGATCCGGCAGTTTTTCGTCGGTAAAAGACAACAGCATGTCGTAGCAGTCCGCGTGGCACTTTGCGGATTTCATGCTCTTTTGCTTCGCCCATGTGGCGCAGGCTCTCGTTCATTCTTCGCGGATGCTCTTCCCATCGCATGCAATGGGCCATGCTTGTTGGCATCGTGGCAATTCTGCATTGGCAAGTATTCAATTCCGGCTGTGCAAGTCCGATTTTTTTAAACTCTTGACAAAGAATTTTAGGTCGCCTAACTTATGCATAAATCTGACATGTCAGTAATCATCACTGACTAAGAATCAGATAGATAAATATTTAAAAAAACATTAGGAGACACCTATGAATCAAATCAAAACGACCGGGTCCTCGGGGTCAACAAGGTGGTGGCAACTGTTCTTCGGGGTTGTCGCCATGATGGCAATTTCCAGTCCGCAGTACGTCTGGGCATTATTTACTTCCGAACTGACGAAAGGGCTGGGCGCAACTCTGCCGCAAGTTCAGGTGACGTTTGCCATTCTGATTGTGGCGCAGACTTTTCTGTCGCCATTCCAGGGCTACCTGATCGATAAATTCGGTCCGCGTATGCTGTTGTCTTGCGGCGCGATTTTGACTGCGCTCAGCTGGATACTTGCTTCCGGCGTCACCGGTATCTGGGGTTTGTATCTGACCTACGGTTTGCTGGGTGGGGTCGGCACCGGCATCATCTACGTTGGCGTTATCGGGCTGATGGTGCAATGGTTCCCGGATAGACGCGGCTTCGCGGTGGGTATGGTGGCGGCAGGTTACGGTTTTGGCGCCATCATGACCACGTTTGCCATTTCGATGAGCATCAAATCCTCGGGTGTCGCCAGCACGCTGGTGATGTTCGGCGTGATCATTGGCGTAGTCGGTCTGGCCGCAGCGCAAGGCATGCGTCGGCCACGAGCAGATGAGGTTGCCGAGCATATCAAAAAAGTGAAGCTGGAAAACACCACACGCGAATCGTCGTATAGCTACAAGCCGACCGAGATGCTGAAAAAACCGGTGTTCTGGTTGCTGTTCGTGATGATGACGATGATGTCGACCTCGGGCTTGATGGTCATTTCGCAAATGGGCGCTTTCGCCAAGGACTTCGGCGTCGCGGATGCAATGGTCTTCGGCATGGCTGCACTGCCGCTGGCATTGACGATTGACCGCATCTGTAACGGTTTGACGCGTCCATTCTTCGGCTGGGTATCGGATCGCATCGGTCGTGAAAATACCATGCTCATTGCTTTCGGCCTGGAAGGCGTGGCCATGACATTGTGGTTGATGACGACGGATAATCCTGTGCTGTTCGTCATTCTGTCTGGCGTGGTGTTCTTCGGCTGGGGCGAAATTTTCTCGCTGTTCCCATCCATCCTGACTGATACTTTTGGCACCAAACATGCAACCACCAACTATGGTTTCCTGTACATGGCGCAAGGTGTGGGTTCCGTACTGGGCGGTCCGCTGGCAGCGTTGATGCATGACGCGACAGGTTCGTGGACGCCGGTATTTGCGACAGTCATCTGTATGGACTTCGCAACTGCTCTCCTGGCTTATTTTGTGCTCAAGCCTATGCGCAAGACATTCCTCGCAAAAAGCGAAGCGCTTACAGTCTCAGGTGGTTTGGCTCCAGCGTTCAAGTAATACTGGATCGTAGTACCGGATTTTCAGGGGATGGATATTACGTCCCCTGAAGATCTGTTTTGGGAATCGCATCTCGCTGTGCGATTCATGTTTTTATTGTTTAGTAAGGTCGAATTATGCTTAATACAACCCACGCTACTCGTGGTATGGCCGTTGCGCCGCATTCTTTGGCAGCGCAAGCTGCGCTGTCCGTTTTACGTAACGGAGGCAACGCGATTGAAGCGATGGTTGCTGCCGCATCGACTATTGCAGTGGTTTATCCTCATATGAACGGCATAGGTGGCGATGGATTCTGGGTAATCTCGGAACCTGGCAAACCTGTGCAGGCAATCGAAGCATGCGGCGTCGTGGGCGCCGGTGTGTCGAGAGAGTTTTATAGCAGCCGTCAATTGACCAGTATTCCGATGCGCGGTCCGATTGCAGGTAACACGATGGCTGGTACGGTTGGCGGCTGGCAGGAAGCCTTGAATATCAGCGCAACCTGGGGCGGTAAACTTCCATTGGCTCATCTGCTGCAAGACGCGATTCATTATGCTGAAGCAGGCATTCCGGTGACAGCATCGCAATACGCAAGCACAAGCGCCAAGTTCGATGAACTGGTCTTGCAGCCTGGCTTTAAAGACACCTTCCTGGTCGATGGCAAACCACCGCAGGCTGGCAGCCTCTTCAAGCAGCCGCGCATGGGCAAGACCTTGCGTACCCTGGTAGCTGATGGCCTGGATAGCTTCTATCGCGGTGCATTGGCGAAGGATATCGCTGCGGATCTGGCTGAAATCGGCAATCCGATCACACTGGAAGACTTCAATGCTTATCGTGCGCGTACCTGCGCACCGGTTCATTTGAATCATAGCCTGGCCGATATTTACAATACCGCACCACCAACACAGGGCGTGGTTTCACTGATCATTCTGGCGATCCTGGATAAACTGAATTTGAAGCAGTACCAGCAAGACAGCCCGGAATATATCCATCTGACCGTAGAGGCGACCAAGCAGGCTTTTGCCATTCGCGATCAGTATGTGGCCGATCCTGCCTACATGAAGGTGGATCCCCAGTCGCTGTTGGCGGAAGAATTCCTTGCACCCTATGTGGCGAAGATCAGCCTCGACAAGGCACTGCCGTGGGGCAAAGGAAAAGGACCTGGCGATACGATCTGGATGGGCGTCATTGACGGTGAAGGACGTGCGGTTTCCTTCATTCAAAGTATCTATCACGAGTTCGGCAGCGGCGTCGTATTGTCGCGTACCGGTATCAACTGGCAAAACCGCGGTTGCTCGTTCTCGCTGGATCCAGGCAATATCAATTCACTGGAACCTGGCAAGAAGCCATTTCACACACTCAATCCTGCACTCGCGCGTTTTAAAGATGGCCGCACGATGGTGTACGGCACGATGGGGGGCGACGGTCAGCCGCAAACACAGGCAGCGGTATTTACCCGTTACGCAGTCTTCAACCAGGCGGTACAACAGGCGGTTACTGCACCACGCTGGTTGCTCGGTCGTACCTGGGGTCAAAGTTCGGAATCGCTTAAAGTGGAAAGCCGTTTTACCGATGGTTTGATCCGTCGCTTGCGTTCATTGGGGCATGAAGTCGACGTACTGGGTGAGTTCGATGAAATGGTCGGTCACGCTGGTGCGATCGTGCGCGATCCATCGGGAGTGTTTGCCGGCGGCGCCGATCCGCGTAGCAACGGCACGGTTGCAGGATTTTAAGTAAGGATTGTTGAGGTAAGTCGCTCTTGAGCACGCTGTGGCGATTGACTGCCGCAGCGTGTTTTTTTTGCCGGATAATGTACTGGATATTGTGAGTGGTATCAGCCTGATCGTTCTAGCGCAGATACTGCATGCATTTGTGGTGCAACTGAAAAGTGGCAAGTCGATGATTCGGCTTGCCACTTTTTTATTGATAGATGGCTTACATGCCGCCCATGAACTGTAGCGTCTTTCTTGTATATTCTTCGACGTAATCAATCAGACGATCCGAGGCGTCACGTGCGGCGGCTTCGTCGTTGGCGGCAATGGCGCGTGCAATGTGCGCATGCAGTTTTGTCACGCGAGACAAATCACCAAAGCGCTTGAAGTGCAGATACCAGAAGCGGCGGGTTTGCGCTTCGATCGGGCCGATTGCATACGCCACGTATTTATTTTGTGCGGTAGCGATACACAGTGCGTTGAATTCCCTGTCTGTCTCGATGAAAATGGTGCCATCATTTTCTTCTGCTGCACGATCGAAATCTTCTGCCAGTTTCGCGAACACGCGTCGCTGGTCTTCCATTGCCAGACGCGCCGCGCGGCCGGCGATGATTTTTTCCAGCTCGCGTCTTACCTCTATCATGTTCAGTTGATCGGCCAGATCGATTTCCGAAACGATCACGCCCGAACGCGGCAGGATTTTTACGCTGCCTTCAATTGCCAGCCGTTGCAATGCTTCGCGCAACGGTGTGCGACCGAATCCCAGGGAACGATTCAGCGCTTTCTCCGATATCTTGCTGCCGGGCGGGAGTTTGAGTGTGACGATCATTTCTTCCAGGATGCGATAAGCCATCTGCGCCTGGTTTTCGCCGTTCCCTTCCATTTCAGACTGCAATGCCTGTATTTGTTCTTCTGTGATCATTCGGCCAACCTATTGAATAACGTTTCTACGCAATACTTCAGGGTAACAATTCCTGATTATACGATTCGTTTTTCCATCTACAAAAATTAGTGCGATTGGCGTTGTTTTATATCGTAAACAAAAAAACTCACGCTGAACTGCACTCAAGACTTGCCGGGCTACCGAAGGTTGATGTGATGGGGGCGTTGAAGCAATTGTGCAAGCCTCAGTGCAATGAATAATACGAGCCCGCTTTCCTGACGAGAGCGGGCTTTGTATATCGAATGATGTTTGCCACGCTGTACCTAGTAACGCGTAATACGGCCATTCTCTACCCGTACGCGATCGCCTGCGCGCAGATCGGCGACGTTCTCCATCGTGTAAGACTGATAGCCGCCATTGTCCAGCCTGACGTTGACTTGATAAAGTTGGCGCACTGGCTGATTGTTGCGTTGAATGCTGCTGCCTACCAATGCACCGCCGACTACGCCGGCTGCTGTCGCGGCGGTACGGCCGCTACCTTTGCCGACCTGATTGCCGAGCAGGCCGCCAACAACACCGCCGGCGACGGCACCGCCAACACCGACGCCGCGATTGTCAGGAGCCTGCTGTACGACCTGGATGGAATCGATCACGCCATAGTAGTTGTTATACGCTGGCGTGGAGGAGGATTGTGGATACGATTGCGGATAGCGATTCGCGCCCGGATCGGAATAGTTGGGTGAGGCGCAGCCGATGAGTGCGATTGCAGACAGCAATGCAATGGCTGAAGTGTGATGGATGTTCATGAGTACTCCTGCAGGCAAGATTCAATACAAGATCAATACTTCGAGCGTAATGTTCTCTTCTGGAGATATCTGTGCGGTAGCGTACGGAATTTTGGCTGTCGACAGGAGCTGCTGCAGGGAAAGGAGAAGAACGTAGCGAGATACTCATCCTGCTGGCAGTCTTACGACAATAAAAAATGGCGACCAAGCAAGCTTGTCGCCATTTTTATCCGTGCCTTGTCTTAGAGCGTAACGTTTACTTCGTTGTCCTGATCGATGTGCGGATCAAGGAAGCGCTCCAGACTGTCATCGAGCTCATCAAGCCAGGCTGTATGGTGTACCGGAGCCAGTGTGCCGGTGACGACCGATCGGAACGGCTTGTCGCGATAGGTGAGAATGCTCTCCTGCTTGTCGCGCAGCCATTGCTTCAACAGTTCGGCAACCTGTTCGGCTTCAAAGCCGGGGTAGTCGGTGCGATCCATCAAATCGCGCACATAGGCGGTTTGAAAATCCACGGCATCAAAGGAATTGTCCACCGCGTCTTCACGCTGCCCCCAACTCTGGATATCGGTTTTCATGCCTGTTGCATCGGGTAACTTGATGCGTCCGAGCATGATGTCGCGTGTATACCAGGCCTGTGCGTCAAACATATTGAAGGTGTAGTACTGGTCCTGCATGCCGAGATAGAACAGACGCGGATTGTTCTTCCACACCACGCCCTTGTACAGGCCGCGCGGGTACAAGCGATTGTGCGATTTCAGGCGTAACTCTTCCGGCAGGAATGCGTATTTGTGCTGGTATCCGGTGCACAGTACGACGGCATCCACATTTTTGTGCGTGCCATCCTGGAAGTGGGCAGTCTTGCCTTCAAAGCGCGTTACCAATGGCACTTCGCGTATACCCTGTGGCCACTTGAAGCCCAGCGGAGCGGAGCGATAGCTGATGGTGACAGAGCGCGCGCCATGTTTGTAGCATTGCACGCCGATGTCTTCAGCCGAGTAACTGCCGCCGACGAGTAATAAATCTTTTCCCTTGAACTGATCGGCGCCACGGAAATCATGCGCATGCATGACGGAGCCGCAGAAAGTATCCAAACCTTTGAAGTAGGGCACATTCGGTGTTGAGAAATGGCCGGTGGCGACCACCAGATAGTCGAAGGTTTCGGTGTAAGTATGTTGTTTGCTCAAGTCTTCGACTGCAACTTCAAAAGTCTGGCTGTTCTCATCAAACTTGACCCAGCGCGTGACGGTGTTGAAGCGAATGTACTGACGCAGATCGTTGCGTTTCATGCGGCCTTGTATGTAGTCAAACAATACGGCACGCGGTGGATAGGATGGAATGGGACGGCCGAAATGCTGGTCGAAGGAATAATCGGCAAACTCCAGCGCTTCTTTCGGACCGTTAGACCATAGATAGCGGTACATGCTGCCGTGCACGGGTTCGCCATGTTCATCAAGGCCGGTACGCCAACTGTAGTTCCACAAACCGCCCCAATTCGAGCGTTTCTCAAAACAGACGAGTTCTACGTCATGCTTGCTGTGGGATAGTGCAGACTCGAAGGCGCGCAATTGCGCCAATCCACTCGGTCCGGCGCCAATGATTCCAATGCGAATCGTCATAAATTTCCTTTATTCTCGTTTTTCAAAACCGGACGGCACGTTCTGGTAAAAAAGAAGTGCGCCGTAGCGAGTGTTCCCTCACAAACGCATCGTTGCTGAATCACAAGATGGTTGAGTTGTGCTGATAGAGCTGAGGAGAACGTAGACATCGGCCGATTGCTGACGCAACGGGATGCAAGGCGAGTAAGGTGCCGCAGGCAGTCTACTCGACTCCATGTGAAATGATTTCAATTGAAATCATTTCACATTAAAACATAATTGACCTTGAAATTGCAAGTAACTGCTGATATTTGATGTAATTCTTGCGTCAACTTTCTTTAAAGTTAATTATCTTTGCGATAAAAAATTAATTTCATTTTATTTTCTCGCTTTAAGACAATCACAGAGCGTGAGGCAAGATATGAGTTATTCGGGCAGGCGTGCCAGAGAATGTTGCGAGTCAGTTTGAATGAAAGCTGAGGAGGGACGCAAAGGCAATTGCTGTGTTTGCGTAAAAGATAATGACTTGGGTGTTTGGTCCCGCCGACAGGAATCGGACCTGTATCTAGCGCTTAGGAGGCACTCGTTCTATCCATTGAACTACGGCGAGACGCGCGAAAGCGAGGCATGTTGCTTACTTCCGCCCGGGATTATAGCTGACGAAAGTGCAAAGAATGGCAGGATAGGCGCCGCTATCGGTACAATGCGGACTTCATTCTCGATTTACTCTTTTTAATTGGTCGCCTGCAATCGCACGCAGACCTCACATCCTCAGGCATTTATGGCAGTCATCTCCCTCTCGAACGCGCAGCTCGCGTTCGGCCACGTCCCGTTGCTCGATAAAGCGGAATTTTCACTGGAAACCACCGAGCGCGTGGGCTTGATCGGTCGTAACGGCACCGGTAAATCGTCTTTGCTGAAAATTATCGCCGGCACGTCGAAGCTGGATGATGGCCTGTTTGTCATGCAGCAGGGTATCAAGATTGCCTACGTGGAGCAGGAACCGCATTTTTCGCAGGACATGTCGGTGTATGACGCAGTGGCGTCGGGCATGGGCGATATGCAGGCCTTGCTGACTGAATACGATGCGCTGACCGGCCAGTTCGGCGGCGATGACGACGATGCCCTGATGGAGCGCATGCACGACATTCAAGTCAAGCTGGATGCGGCCGATGCATGGAATCTGAATCACAAGGTTGAAGCGACGCTTGATCGCTTGAACCTGGTCAAGGATTCGCTGATGGGCACCTTGTCCGGCGGGATGCAGAAGCGTGTTGCGCTGGCACGCGCGCTGGTGAGTGCGCCTGATGTGTTGCTGCTCGATGAACCGACCAACCATCTGGATTTCACCTCGATTCTGTGGCTCGAAGGTTTGCTGCGCGATTACAAGGGTAGCGTGCTGTTCATTACCCATGATCGTAGTTTTCTGGATAACGTCGCGACGCGCATCATCGAACTGGATCGCGGTCGCTTGTTGTCATTCCCGGGTAACTTCAGCGCGTATCAAGTGCGCAAGGCCGAGCAACTGGAAATCGAAGAAGTCGAAAACGCCAAGTTCGATAAATTCCTCGCGCAGGAAGAAGTCTGGATACGCAAGGGTGTGCAGGCGCGCCGTACACGCGACGAAGGCCGTGTGCGGCGCCTGGAAGCATTGCGCCTGTCGCGTAGCGCGCGACGTGATCAGCAAGGTCAGGTCAAGCTGGATGTATCTTCAGGCGAGCGTTCCGGCAAGATCGTGGCCGAGATGGAAAACATCAACAAGGTCTATGGCGACAAAGTCATCGTCAAGGATTTTACTGCGACGATTCTGCGTGGCGACAAGGTCGGTCTGATCGGCTTGAACGGGGCCGGTAAAACCACGCTGCTGAAAATGATTCTCGGCGAAGAAGAGCCGGATTCAGGCACAGTCAAGCAAGGTACCAAATTGCAGATCGCATACTTCGATCAGATGCGTGCGCAATTGAATGAAGAGATGAGTCTCGCCGACACTATCGCGCCGGGTAGCGACTGGGTGGAGATCAATGGTCAGCGCAAGCACGTGATGACGTATTTGAACGACTTCCTGTTTGCACCGGAACGTGCGCGTTCACCCGTCAAATCATTGTCAGGCGGCGAACGCAATCGTCTGTTGCTGGCGCGTTTGTTTGCCAAGCCAGCCAACGTGCTGGTGCTGGATGAACCGACCAACGATCTGGATATCGATACGCTGGAACTGTTGGAAGAACTGCTGGAAGATTACGAAGGCACAGTGTTCCTCGTCAGCCATGACCGTACCTTCCTCGACAACGTCGTCACGCAAGTGATCGTTGCCGAAGGCAATGGCTTGTGGCGCGAATATATCGGCGGCTATACCGATTGGGAGCGTGTCCGTCCTGCTGCGATTCCAGCGGGTTCGCCTAAAGGCACAGGCAAGGTTGAAGTGAAAACCGAAGTTGCTGTCCCAGTGGCCAAACAGAAAAAGCTGAGCTACAAAGAGCAGCGCGAGATGGATGCGTTGCCTGTTCTGATTGCGCAACTGGAAGAAGAGCAAAAAGCGATTACGGAAAAACTGGCCGATGCCAGCATCTATACCAAGCAGGCAGATGAAGCAAAACGATTGAATCAGCGTTTTGCAGAAATCGACGGCTTGTTGCTGGAAGCGTTGGAGAAGTGGGAAACCATAGAGGCGCGCGCCAAGGCGTAATACGTGTAACTGCCGTTCCTGCCAGAGCAGGAGCGGCAGTTTAATTCAAACGACCGATTGCATCTCTCAAATCAGGCAATCTGGCGCGCAATTCTGCTGCATCCATCGCGTACGGACGTTGCTCCAGATACGCTTCAATATCCTGCACCGCAGCTAGCGGGCATTCCAGATTGGCATACGCCAGACCACGATCGCGCCGCTCGGTAATGTCACGCGGCAGCAAAATCAATAATCTTTCCTGTACTTCGAGCAAACGCTGCCAATGTTCCTGCTGCATGAACAGCAGTTTCAGATTGCGCAGCATGCGTACCAGAATATCGCGCGGACTAGCCGCGTCCAGATAGGTATTGAACTGAAAATCATCGGGGAAATCCTGCTGCAGGATATACGGTTCTACGCGCTCTTCCAGTTCTTCGCGCGACAGGCTGGAGCCGTTGAACGGATCGAGTACCACCTGGCCTGATTGCACCGACAGCTTCATCAGAAAATGGCCGGGGAAGGAAATGCCCTGAACCTCCAGGTCGATCTGCTGTGCCAATTCCATATATAAAATTGCGAGCGAAATCGGAATGCCGCGTCGCGTGCTGATGACGCGATGCAAATAGCTGTTATCGGGATTGTAGTAATCGTTGACGTTGCCGCTGAAGCCAAGCTCATTGTAAAAATAATGATTCAGCATGCGCAGCTTTTGCAGATGCGACGCATCGTCGGGCAGGCGCTGTTTGAGTTTGGCGGCCAGCGTGTCGACTTCTTCTTCCAGTGCCGCCAGATCGAGATCGGGGTCGGCATCCTGTGCAATCGCCAACGCAGCTTCAAATAAGGGAATGCTGTCGTCTTGCTGCACCAGCGTGGAAAAGTATTCGAGAGTATTGATCGTCATATGCCTCCATCATAGCGAGGATGCCGCGAACGTGCAGCAGCACGTTCAAGTTGTCGCGATCAGTTTGCTATCCGTTTGAAATCGCGAAAGCGAAATCCCATTGCCAGCAATGCGCCGAAATAGCTGATACCGCATGCCGCCAACACCACCAGCAATGCGCCTACGCGCAGCAACGGAGATGCACGCAATGCCATCCAGTCGAAATACCCCGAAACCCACAAGGCAACGCCGGCCATCAGGAATAGTGCACCCACCAGCCGAACGAAGAATGTACGCCAACCGGGCAAGGCCGAATAAATTCCGCGCCGCTTCAAGCCCCAATACAGGAAGCCCGCATTCAAGCATGCACCCAAACCGATCGATAGCGCTAGTCCCGCATGCGCAATCCACGGCACAAAAATCAGATTCATTAATTGTGTTGCAATCAATACACCTATCGCAATTTTGACCGGGGTTTTGATGTTTTGTTGCGCATAAAATCCGGGTGCGAGTATTTTCACCAGAATCAGGCCGATCAGGCCGACGCCGTATGCAATTAGTGCTCTTGACGTCATGGCGACCGATTGCGCATCGAATTTACCGTAATGAAACAGCGTTGCCGTCAATGGTTCGGAAATCGTTGCCAGGCCGACTGCGCAAGGCAGGGCGAGCAGGAAGGTCAGACGCAAGCCCCAATCCAGCAGCGATGAATACTCGGCCGTGTTGCCCTCGAAATTCGCCTTCGACAGGCTGGGCAGCAGGATAGTCCCTAGCGCAACACCTAACAGGGCCGTCGGGAACTCCATCAATCTATCGGCGTACGAGAGCCAGGACACGCTGCCGCTTTGCAGTCGCGAGGCAATATTTGTGTTGATCATCAAACTGATTTGCGCCGCCGAGACGGCAAATACCGCCGGCCCCATTTTGCGCAAGACCTTGCGTACACCGGCATCGCCCAGGCTGGCGAACGGATTTTTTGAAATACGCGGCAGCATGCCGATTTTCATCAGCGCGGGAATCTGGATCGCCATTTGCAGAATGCCGCCGACCACGACGCCAATTGCCATCGCATAAATGGGTGTATGCAGGTAAGGCGCGAGAAAAAGCGTGGCGATAATGAATGACAGATTCAGCAGAACGGGAGTGAAAGCGGGAATCTTGAATTCGCGCCAGGTATTCAGAATGCCGCCACTGAGCGCCACAAATGACATGAAACCGATGTAGGGGAACATCACGCGTGTCATCCAGACCGAGGTGTCGAATATGGTGGCGTCGGCCTTGAGCCCGGTTGCAATCAGATAGACGATGAAAGGAGAGGCTGTAATCCCGATCACGCATGTCAGTAGCATGGTCCAGATCAAAACAGTGGCGACATGATCGACCAGGCTTTTGGTTGCTTCTTCGCCTTTCTGGCTCTTGTATTCCGCCAGAATCGGCACGAAAGCCTGTGAAAAGGCGCCTTCGGCAAACAGGCGGCGCAGCAGATTGGGAATGCGAAAAGCAATATTGAACGCATCGGTATAGGCGGATGCGCCGAATGCACGGGCAAACAGGATCTCGCGGATCAATCCTGTCACACGAGAAACCATCGTCATGCCGGATACTGCCGCGAGCGTTTTGTGCAAGTTCATGGAGCGGGATTATAGCTGGTCGGCAGGCAACGATGGCAGCCGGATTTCGAGGAGGAGCCTTGTGACTGATGCGGATTGCATGTTTGCCTCAAGGCAATGAGACAGCGTCAGCGTACATTTTTAAATGGCAAAATAACATCTTTTTTGTAATGAAGGCATCTTGCCTTTACAATATTGCCAGTTGCATTGGTGCCACTTGTTGCAACAAGCTTTGAGGCGTGTCAGCATCTATTTGCCTGATTCGCAAAATGCCGCTATAATCCGAGGCTTCACAGAATTCTGTCTCACTAATGCGTGTTTGCGAATGCGCGTCGACCCTGTTTTAGGAAATAATATTCATGGCAAATACCGCACAAGCACGCAAACGCGCTCGTCAAGCAGTCAAACAAAACGCTCACAATTCGAGCCAGCGTTCGACCTTGCGTACCGCAGTCAAGGCAGTTCGCAAAGCAATCGAAGCTGGCGACAAAACTGCAGCAGCTCAGGTTTTCCTGGCTTCTGTTTCGACGATCGATCGTATCGCCGACAAAAAGATCATCCACAAAAACAAGGCAGCACGTCATAAAAGCCGCCTCGCAGCTGCTTTGAAAGCGCTGGCTTAAGCAAATCCTTATCGCTGCTGCAATGCAGCGATAAGTAATAAAAACCCCGCATGATGAAAATCATGCGGGGTTTTTATATTTGTGCGGCCATTCTAAAAGCATCCTGCAAGCGTTGGTGTTTCTTGCTGCTTATCTTCTTTGCGGCAAGCCATCAATCGTGCTGCCCGGCTTGATGTTCTTTTGCTTGAACCAGCCTTCGTTCATTTCCAGCGCATAACGCACCGGTTTTTTGGAGCAGTGCGACTCCAGGCTTTGCGGTTTCATATTCTCGATATTCACGATCTTGCCGTCGTCATCAATAAAGGCGACGGAGAGCGGGATCAGGGTGTTCTTCATCCACATGCAAACCCCGGCCGGCGCCCCGAAGAGAAAGATCATCCCTTCGTTTTGCGCCATGCTTTCGCGGAACATCAAACCTTGCTGGCGTTCTGCTTCGGTCGCTACTACTTCGGCCTTGATTACATGCATGCCGGTAGTGAGGGGAATAGTCGGGAATTTCTGGCCCGGCTGCGCCCATGCTGTGCTGGCAGAAAAGATCGCGACGAGTCCGATAACCGCGGCGCAAGTGGAAAGGGATTTATTCATGAGTCATGTCTGGGTAAGTGGCAAGGATGCAGCACGAGTGTAATGGAAAAAATAAAGCAGGCGTTTGTGCGTCTGAAAAATCGGCGTTCAGAAGTGTGGCATCTGACCCTAAAGACCTAATTCTGCTGCGGAAACTTCACGCCATTCGCCCGGCAACAGCGGATGCGACTGCAGGGAAATCGGGCCGATCGCAATCCGTATCAGTCGCAAGGTGGGAAGACCGACCGCACCAGTCATGCGGCGCACCTGCCGGTTTTTACCTTCTGCCAGTGTGATTGCGAGCCAGCTGGTTGGCACCTGGGCGCGCTCGCGTATTGGCGGATTACGAGGCCATAGCCAATCGGGTTCCTGTACCCGTTTTACTTCGCAACCCTGGGTAGTGAAATCACCCAGATTCAGCGGTGCGCGCAATCGCGCCAGTGCTTCGGCTTGCGGAATACCTTCCACCTGCACCAGATAGGTTTTGGTCTGTTTGTGATCGGGGTGGCTGATCGCATGCTGCAGTTTGCCGTTATCCGTCAGCAGCAATAAGCCTTCGCTATCTGCATCAAGTCGTCCTGCAGGATAAATGTCGGGAATATCCAGATAATCGGCCAGCGATGCGCGTGTCGGATGCGGTGAAAATTGGCACATTACCTGGAAGGGTTTGTTGAACAGAATCAGCGACATGGTGGATGGTTTTATTGAAAGTGCATCGTCGCCACCGGAAGTGGGTGACGAACGGCGATGAAGTGGAATCTTAAAGAGATTTTGCAAGATGCGATATCAAAACCGGCGTGTTGATCTCGGTATCAAGCTGGTTGGTCGCGCAGGTGGTACGCCTAAAATACGCCGGCAAGGATGACGTCAATTTGGATTTTATTCTCTCAGCCGAGATAGATGTTGTGTCACATAGCGTCGCTAGAGGTGGAAGATTTGATCATTAGTACGATGGAAAAATCGATTTGCGATTTCGCAGCTTGATGGATGGTGCGTCCCAGATGTCGGCGTTTACATTCGCTCAGGAAATGATCGCCAATATGCAGAAAACGTAAGCAATTCCCGGTCTGGTCCAGTCACGTTTACAGCCAGCCTTGTGTCGATTTTTGTTTTTCTTGCAATAAAAAACCCCCGCCTGAGCGGGGGTTTTTATGAAGCTCCTTGAATTAAGGAGCTTGAATGTTAGAAGCTTGCTTGCCTTTAGGGCCTTGCGTGACTTCGAACTGGACTTTTTGACCTTCTTTGAGAGTCTTGAAGCCGTTCATCTGGATTGCGGAAAAGTGCGCAAACAAATCTTCACCGCCGTCATCTGGGGTGATAAAGCCGAAGCCTTTAGAATCGTTGAACCACTTGACTGTACCTGTTGCCATAAAAAGCGTCTTTCTATATAGACTTAATCACACGAGCCGCAAAAGAAAGAAGCCTCGACTACCGTTGCCCCTCCTAAAACCTGCTCACTTCATATTGACAGCTAATGTTGTCAAGCATGTCAATAAGATTCATTCTTTACGTAAAAAATATAAAAGTCAAGATTTTTGGCGGTGGTGTTGTATGTTTATTTGAGGGGCTTAAAACATGCGCTCTTGAATTCCTGTATTTGATCGTCATCTGCGTCTTCAGAGGAAAACGCGTAAGATTAAATTTTATTTGTATCCCTGTTCTTCTGGGCATTGTGCACACGGTCGAACGTATTAGAATAGACCTATGGCAATTAAGCATGATGATGGTACGGTCCTTGTGCGGCAAGAGCAAAAACTCAAGCCGCCGTCTATGTATCAGGTGTTATTGCTGAATGATGATTACACGCCGATGGAATTCGTCGTGATGATTCTTCAGGAATACTTTAGTAAAGATCGTGAGACAGCGACGCAAATCATGCTCATGGTTCACCGCGACGGAAAGGGTATTTGTGGCGTGTATCCGAAGGATATTGCGTCTACGAAAGTTGAGCTGGTTTTGAACCACGCCCGGAAAGCAGGGCACCCCCTGCAGTGCGTGATGGAGGAAGTATGATTGCGCAGGAATTAGAAGTCAGTTTGCATATGGCGTTTGTCGAAGCAAGACAAGCGCGCCATGAATTCATTACCGTCGAGCACCTGCTCCTGGCCCTGCTGGATAATCCTTCGGCAGCCGAAGTGTTGCGTGCCTGTGCGGTCAACATCGATGATCTGCGGAAAACGCTGACTAACTTCATAGGTGACAATACCCCTACGGTACCTGGCGCGACGGAAGTCGATACCCAGCCTACACTTGGTTTTCAGCGCGTGATTCAGCGTGCGATCATGCACGTCCAATCCGCCTCTAACGGCAAGAAGGAAGTAACTGGCGCGAATGTGCTGGTTGCCATTTTCGGCGAGAAGGATTCGCATGCCGTTTATTATTTGCATCAGCAAGGTGTCACGCGTCTTGATGTGGTGAATTTCATTTCCCACGGCGTGCGCAAGGATCAGCAAATCGATGTGCAGAAAAGCTCTGAAGGTGCAGAAGACGTGTCTTCTGCAGAAGGCCAGCAAAAAGAAAGTGCACTTGATCAGTTCACACAGAACCTGAACAAGCTTGCCACCGAAGGCAAGATCGATCCTTTGATCGGCCGCGAAGGTGAAGTCGAGCGTGTGATTCAAACCTTGTGCCGTCGCCGCAAGAACAATCCATTGCTGGTGGGTGAGGCGGGCGTGGGCAAGACCGCGATTGCGGAAGGGCTCGCATGGCGCATCACGCAAGGCGATGTACCGGAAGTATTGCAAAACGCGGTTGTCTATTCGCTCGATATGGGTGCGCTGCTGGCTGGTACGAAGTATCGCGGCGACTTTGAGCAGCGCTTGAAAGCGGTGCTGAAACAGTTGAAAGACAATCCCAACGGGATACTTTTCATCGATGAAATCCACACCATCATCGGTGCCGGTTCGGCATCGGGCGGTACGCTGGACGCATCCAACTTGCTCAAGCCGGCTCTGTCAAATGGCCAGTTGAAGTGCATCGGTGCGACCACGTTTACCGAGTTCCGTGGCGTGTTCGAGAAAGATCACGCCTTGTCGCGTCGTTTCCAGAAGATCGATGTGAACGAGCCTACGGTAGAACAAACCATACAAATTCTGCGTGGCTTGAAATCCCGTTTTGAAGAGCATCATGGCGTCAAGTATTCATCTTCGGCCCTGACCTCGGCAGCCGAGTTGGCGGCACGCTTCATTAATGATCGTCATTTGCCGGACAAGGCGATTGACGTGATCGATGAAGCTGGTGCGGCACAACGCATCCTGCCGAAGTCGAAGCAGAAAAAAACCATAGGCAAAGCCGAGATCGAAGACATCATTTCGAAGATCGCACGCATTCCTGCGCAAACGGTTAATCAGGATGACCGCTCCAAGCTGCAGACGATTGATCGCGATTTGAAAAATGTCGTGTTCGGTCAGGATCCCGCACTGGAAGCATTGGGTTCGGCCATCAAGGTGGCGCGTGCCGGTCTGGGTAAAACCGACAAGCCGATTGGCTCCTTCCTGTTCTCCGGTCCTACCGGCGTCGGTAAAACCGAGGCAGCCAAACAGCTGGCGTTTATTCTCGGTATCGAACTGATTCGTTTCGATATGTCGGAATACATGGAGCGCCATGCGGTCAGCCGTTTGATCGGTGCACCACCGGGTTATGTCGGTTTCGATCAGGGCGGTTTGCTGACGGAAGCGATCACCAAAAAACCGCATGCGGTTCTGCTGCTGGATGAAATTGAAAAAGCGCATCCGGACATTTTCAATATCCTGTTGCAAGTGATGGATCATGGCACCTTGACGGATAACAATGGTCGCAAGGCGGACTTCCGCAATGTAATCATTATCATGACGACGAATGCCGGTGCCGAGAGTCTGCAAAAACGTTCGATTGGTTTTACCGACAAGAAGGAAGCGGGCGACGAGATGGCGGATATCAAGCGCATGTTTACGCCTGAGTTCCGCAATCGTCTGGATGCCATCATCAGCTTCCGTGCACTGGATGAAGAAATCATCCTGCGCGTGGTCGATAAATTCCTGATGCAGCTGGAAGAGCAATTGCACGAGAAAAAAGTGGAAGCGATCTTCACCGATAATCTTCGTACTTTCCTCGCCAGAAAAGGCTTTGATCCATTGATGGGCGCGCGTCCGATGTCACGCCTGATTCAAGACATGATACGCAAGGCGCTGGCTGACGAATTGCTGTTCGGTCGTCTGGTGACGGGCGGCAAGGTGACGGTTGATCTGGATGAGAAGGACCAGATCAAGCTGGATTTCAGCGAGGGCGATACGGCGCCACCTGCAGCAGCTCAGGAAACGATTGAAGTTGAATAAGACTTCTGCGTGACCCAATAAAAAGCCCGAACCATGATGTGGTTCGGGCTTTTTCAATTGGGCCGGAAATTATTCCGGCCATGATGGGTTAATGCATTGCAGGCTGCTATCGATGCTTCTTATGCCGGAGAACGCAGTGCGGTTGCGCATTCCCGTATCAGGGCCGGACCGCGATAAATCAAGCCGGTATATAGCTGCACCAGCGATGCGCCGGCGGCTATCTTGGCCTGTGCATCCACACCGGACAAAACCCCACCCACACCGATGATAGGCAGGGCGTCGCCCAGCTCTGCTTTCAGCGCGCGGATCACGGTATTCGACGATTCGAAAACAGGAGCGCCTGACAGGCCGCCGGTTTCTTCTGCGTGTTTCATGCCCTTTACCGCTTCGCGGCTGATCGTGGTGTTGGTGGCGATGACGCCATCCATCTTGTGCCGTAACAGCGCTTGCGCGATGGTCTGGATTTGTTCTGTATCGATATCCGGTGCAATCTTCAAGGCAATCGGGACGTAACGCTGATGTTGATCTGCAAGCCTCTGTTGCGCTTGTTTCAGTTGCGCCAGCAGCGCATCGAGTTCCGATGCGCCTTGCAGTTGTCGCAGGTTTTTAGTATTCGGCGACGAGATGTTGACGGTGACATAGCTGGCGTATGGATATACCTTTTCCAGGCAAATCAGATAATCGTCCACTGCGCGCTCGATAGGCGTGTCTGCATTCTTGCCGATATTTAATCCGAGTATGCCTTCCTTGTTCTGATAAAACTGCGATGCCTGGACGTTGGAGACAAAGGCGTCGACGCCGCCATTGTTGAATCCCATTCGATTGATGATGGCGTTTGCTTGCGGCAGACGAAACATGCGCGGCAAAGGATTGCCCGGTTGGGCGCGCGGCGTCACGGTGCCGACCTCGATAAAGCCGAAGCCCAGCGTCGCCAGGCCATCGATATAAGAGCCATCCTTGTCCAGTCCGGCTGCCAGGCCGACCGGATTAGGGAAGGTAATGCCCATTACGGTGCGTGGATCGTGTGCCGGCTTGGCGAGCGCAGATGTCCATCCCAGCGACGCAGCACGACGCAAGGCGGGCAGGGTGAGGTTGTGCGCGGCTTCCGGATCGATGGCAAATAAAAAGGGGCGGGCAAGGGCGTAGAGGAGTTTTTCGGACACGGTAGCAATCAGGTTGGTGAGTCAAAGACGGCTGGGCCGACCGCAATATGTGCGGTCGGTTTTGCATCGCGCATTTTAACGTGAGATGCGGACGCGGCCTAGGATAGTGCCTGCCATTCGCCTTGTCGCAGCGCTTCCAGTGGCTGGAAATTTTTCTTGTATGACATCTTCGGGCTTTCCTCTATCCAGTAGCCGAGATAGACGTACGGTATTTGTAATGCCCTGGCTTGCTCGATTTGCCACAGTACGTTGTAGGTGCCGTAGGAGGTGTTTGCTACGTCAGGGTCGTAAAAAGTATAGACCGACGACAGGCCGTCATCCAGCACGTCAATGATGCTGACCATGCGCAGAGTGCCATCGTCTTCACGGAATTCCACCAGCCGGGTATTTACTTTGCTCTGCAGCAGGAATTGTGCGTACTGTTCGCGACTATCCTGATCCATGCCGCCACCAGCATGGCGGGCTGCCTGATAACGCAGATAGAGATCGTAATGTTCGGCCAGATAAACGAGTTTGGTCACCGAGGTTTGCAGGTCGCTGTGCCGGGTTTGCGCCCGCCGTTGACTGCGATTGGGCATGAATTGATCGACCACGATGCGCACCGGTGTACATGCCTGGCAGCCATCGCAGTAAGGGCGATAGGTAAAAATTCCGCTACGACGAAAGCCGTTCTTGACCAGTTCGCTGTAGACGTCGGCGTTGATCAAATGCGCAGGAGTGGCAACTTGCGAGCGCGCCTGGCGGTCATCCAGATAGCTGCACGGGTAAGGGGCCGTGGCATAGAACTGCAGCGTGGAAAACGGAAGTTCTTTAGGGTGCGTCATGATTGCTGGCTTGGGCGGATTCGACGACTATATTTATATCAGACAGACGCTGCCGTGTAAGCAGATTTCTAATTGACTTCAAACATGGGAATTGGTTTCCAGTCCATGATTTGCGGCGCCTCGACGGCTTGCCGCAAAAGGGAAATAAATTCCGTGCGCGCAATCGGCCTTGCGCCAAGCGATGCCAGATGAGCTGTCTGCTGCTGACAGTCTATCATCGAAACTCCGTGACTTTCCAGGAAGCGCACGAGATAGGCCAGGGCTATTTTTGAGGCATCGGTGACGCGTGTGAACATGGATTCGCCGTAAAACATGTTGCCGATACTGACGCCGTATGCGCCGCCAACCAGCTCGTCATCCAGCCACAGTTCGGATGAATGCGCATAACCAAGACGATGCAGGCTGGTATAGCCGGCGATGATGTCGTCCGATATCCAGGTGCCAGCCTCGCCGTTGCGTGGTTCCGCACAGGCCCGCATGACGTCTGCAAACGCATGATCGAAACGAATTTGCCAGCGGCCGTTGGCAGCCATGCTGCGATCAATTTTCTTCAGGGTCTTTTTCAGGCTGGCGGAGATTTTGAAATCCTGGATGAAGAGCACCATGCGCGGATCGGTGCTCCACCACAAAATCGGCTGACCTTCGGAGAACCACGGAAATATGCCGTTTTGATAAGCCAGCAGCAGGCGTTCAGTAGAAAGATCTGCGCCAGCGGCCAGCAAACCGGCTGCCCCATCGGCCTCGGTGAGCGCGCTGGACACATCGGGGAAGGGATCGTCTGCTTCCAGCCACGGAATCATCGCATGTCCCTGTTTTGGTTCGTTATTGTGTGCATTCTTGGTGCGCAATGTCTGAGTTTTCCAGATTGCAAAAAATTACCCTTTAAAATCATGCACTTGAAAAAATCACCAAAATGGAATGATTTTTGCTCTTGTGGTGCACTTACTTTACTTGTCTGCACACTAATCGGGAGGTTTTGCATGGATGCACTTAAACATGGCACTGACGCATTATTCATCATGCTCGGTGCGATTATGGTTTTAGCCATGCACGCAGGTTTTGCCTTCCTTGAACTTGGGACGGTGCGCAAGAAAAATCAAGTCAATGCACTGGTCAAAATATTAGTCGATTTTGCAGTATCGACGATTGCCTATTTTTTCGTCGGCTACAGCGTTGCATACGGCGTCAGTTTTTTCGGTAGCGCCGAAGTGCTGACGCAGCGTAATGGCTTCGAGCTGGTCAAGTTTTTCTTCCTGCTGACATTTGCGGCAGCTATTCCTGCCATCATTTCCGGCGGTATTGCCGAGCGTGCGCGTTTTCATCCGCAACTGCTGGCGACGGCGCTGATTGTAGGACTGATTTATCCGCTGTTTGAAGGGATCGCATGGAATCAGCATTTCGGCGTGCAGGCATGGCTGCAGGCGACGTTTGGCGCAAATTTCCATGATTTTGCCGGCTCGGTTGTCGTGCACGCGGTCGGTGGATGGATCGCCTTGCCGGCAGTGCTGCTGCTGGGCGCACGGCGCGGACGTTATACGAAAGAAGGTGGAATTGCGGCGCATCCGCCTTCCAGCATTCCCTTTCTGGCATTGGGCGCATGGATACTCACGGTTGGCTGGTTCGGTTTCAATGTGATGAGTGCGCAAACGATGGAGCAGATGAATGGTCTGGTTGCCGTCAACTCATTGATGGCAATGGTGGGTGGCACGTTGGCCGCGTTTCTGGCGGGGAAAAACGATCCCGGTTATGTGCATAACGGTCCGCTTGCGGGTCTGGTTGCCGTATGCGCGGGCTCCAACATCATGCATCCGCTGGGCGCTCTTGTTACGGGGGCAATTGCCGGCTTCGTCTTTGTCGGCATGTTCAGCCTGACGCAAAACAAATGGAAAATCGATGATGTACTGGGCGTCTGGCCTTTGCATGGCTTGTGCGGCGCGTGGGGCGGTTTGGCAGCCGGGATTTTCGGCCTGAAGGCATTGGGCGGTTTGGGTGGCGTATCGTTCATGTCGCAATTGTTCGGCACGGTGCTGGGAATCGCGATTGCCTTGATAGGCGGTACGCTGATTTACGGTGTGCTGAAATTGACGATGGGCCTTCGGCTGGATGCAGAGCAGGAATTCAATGGCGCAGATTTGTCGATACACAATGTCAGTGCGACGCCGGAGCGTGAAACTTACTGGTGACGTATTGCTGATGCGGGCCAGGGTAGATGAGCAGTGGCGGCGAACCTGCCACGCTATCCTGACCTTGGTGTAACGACTAATTAATGTTCAGTGCCTCAGGATAGGGCGCAGGTTTCAGAATGTCGTGGGTATGGAGGCGATATGTGCCGCCGTTTTTTCGCGCTGCGTGGTCGGCCAGAAAGAATTTCAATGTATGGCTGACGGTCTGGAACGCGATCTCGTCCCACGGAATTTCATCTGCCGCAAACATTTTCACTTCCAGGCTTTCTATGCCTGCCTCATAGTTCAGATCCAGCAAGGTCGCGCGATAGAACATGTGGACTTGATGCACGTGCGGCACATTCAATAATGAAAACAGTTCATGCAATTGAATGTTTGCGCCGGCTTCCTCCACCGTTTCCCGGATGGCAGCTTCGGCCGTGGTTTCATTGTTTTCCATGAAGCCGGCCGGCAGCGTCCAGTAGCCGCGACGCGGTTCTATGGCGCGTTTGCATAACAGGATACGCATATCGCCGTCTTCATCCCATACGGGAATCGAACCGAGCACCATCTTCGGATTCTGGTAATGAATGGCGCCGCAATTGCCGCATACATAGCGTGGACGATTGTCACCCGCAGGGATGGATAGTGAAACGGGATGAGCGCACTCGGAGCAGAAATTCATGGAAATAAAATCGTGTGAATACGTATGGTGTCAGGGTTGTCATCGAGCATATTGCAAGTGAAGAAGTGTATCACCGAGTAAAGAATCTGCGATTAAGTTTGCTTTGCGCGCAGATACTCTATATACTTCATATCTTCAGACGCGGGGTGGAGCAGTCTGGCAGCTCGTCGGGCTCATAACCCGAAGGTCGTAGGTTCAAATCCTGCCCCCGCAACCAAAGTCTTACAAGTCTTATATAATCCCGCTCATCAGTACATCTCCTCTAAACGGGCGTCGGACAGCAATATCAACTGGTTCTCTAACCGGGCAGCATCGGTAGATGCATGTCGTTGAATAACTTCTGCACATTACAACTAAACAGTCGTAAAAAATCGTAAATGAATATTGCTGAGGCGAAGAAGATCCTCGAAACAGCGCTACTCTGCGCTCACGAGCCACTGTCGATTAACGACATGAAGAAGCTTTATGTCGAAGGCGATGCAGACGGCCAGATTGATGCCGATGCAATCAAGCAAATGCTGGGTGAATTGCGCGACGATTGGGCCGACAAGGGAATTGAAGTCGTCAGCCTTTCGACTGGCTGGCGTTTCCAGAGTCGACCGGAGATGAAGATTTATCTGGAGCGGCTGAATCCGGAAAAACCGCCCAAGTATTCGCGCGCCACACTTGAAACGCTCGCCATCATTACCTACCGTCAACCGGTTACACGCGGCGATATCGAAGAAATCCGCGGTGTAACGGTTAATTCGCAAACTATCAAGATGCTGGAAGATCGCGGCTGGATCGAAGCGATCGGCCATCGCGACGTTCCCGGACGCCCCGCCTTGTTTGCCACGACCAAGCATTTTCTGGACGATCTCGGTCTCAGCTCTCTCGACCAATTGCCGCCATTGCAGCAAGTAGAGAAGGGCGATATGCAAGGTGATGTTTTGCTGGAAATGCAAACGCTGGAAGCGGAAATACAGGCGCATCTGGATCAAACCGCAATCGATTTTGCCGACGCTGATGTAACTGAAGGTCTTGTTGCCGCCAGTGAAATCGCCGATATTGAAACAAATGAATTTCCCATCGTTGCTGACGCTGCAGATAGCGCCGACGATGCCGTAACAGATACAAGTGCCACCCCGGTTTCGGAATCTGAAACCACCCCCGCTCATGCGGCGCCCGACTTGACGGTTGTTGACGTCACAAGTCAAGACAACCAAGAAGTGAATGATGAATCGCCCAACGAAAAATAATACGTCTGATAGTAGTACGTCTGAGACATCGATCAATGACGCATCGCCAGCAGAGCATGCAGATCGTACAGAGACTGAAAAAAATGCTGTGGCTCCGGATGAAAATAATGCCGGCAAACCGGTAAAGCGCGGTTTGCGCGGCCCGCGCACTTTGCGTCGCGCCCGTAATGCGCCGCGCAGTGCTCCCGCCAATCGTGATGCTTCTGAAGAGCAAAATGCAGTAATGGAAGGCGTGGAAACGCAAGCTGCACCTGCTTCGGACGAGGTGCGCAGAGAGCGCAACCCGCGTCGCGACGAGCGTCAGCCGGGTGCAAAAAGACCGCAAAAGTCGAGCGGAAAGTCGAATGGCGCAGGCCCGAATCGCGGCAGCAAGCCGCATCCCAGAGGCGGCGATGCAGATGACGTATTTTCCTTCGTTACCTCAGAGGCGTTTGATACGCTGGCCGGCGACGACGACAAGGCCGGCGGCAAACGCCGCCAGGAACAAAAAACAGTACGTCGTGATTTGACGGCTGATGACGATGCGCCGAAATTGCATAAGGTGCTGGCAGAAGCCGGGCTCGGTTCGCGTCGCGATATGGAAGAGCTGATTATTGCCGGTCGCGTTTCTGTGAATGGTGAGCCGGCGCATATCGGACAACGCATTCTGCCAACTGATCAGGTGCGTATCAACGGCAAACTGATTCAGCGCAAGGTAAGCAACAAGCCGCCACGTGTGTTGGTGTATCACAAACCGGCAGGTGAAATTGTCAGTACTAACGATCCTGAAGGCCGTCCATCGGTATTCGAGCGTTTGCCGACGATGAAGGCGGCCAAATGGCTGGCCGTCGGTCGTCTCGATTTCAATACCGAAGGTTTGTTGCTGTTCACTACGTCCGGTGATCTGGCTAATCGCTTGATGCACCCACGCTATGGGATCGACCGTGAATACGCCGTGCGTACTCTGGGCGAACTGGAAGAAGGCATGCGGCAGAAATTGCTGGCCGGTGTCGAGCTGGAAGACGGCTTGGCGCAATTCTCCAAAATCGCCGACGGCGGTGGCGAAGGCGTCAACAAATGGTATCGCGTGACGATCGGTGAAGGCCGTAATCGCGAAGTGCGTCGCATGTTTGAGGCAATCGGTTTGACCGTTTCGCGCCTGATTCGTACACGATACGGTACGTTGACCTTGCCAAAGAACCTCAAACGCGGACGCTGGGAAGAAATGGAAGAGCACGCAGTGCGCGATTTGATGGCGTTCAGCGGGCTGGAGAAAAAATCTGCCGATGGTGGCGCGCCTAAAGGTCGCAATAGTGCGGGCGATCGCCAAAACGGTAATCGTGCACCACGCATTGATAACGGCATGGGCCTGCCGCGCAGTCCAAGTCAGTGGGGCAATCTCGGTGGACAAGGTCGTCCGCAAGGACAGAATGGAAAACCTGCAGGCGGCCGTCAAGGGCAGCCGCGCAGCCGCCAGCCTGATCCGCTGCAAACGTCGCTCGGTTTTCCGGGCATGGGACAGCCGCGCCGCAGTAATGGGCCGAATCGTGGTCCAAACAGCAATGGTCCATCGCGTGGCAATGGCCCGCAAGGTGGCCAGGGCGGACCGCGCCGTCGTTCCAAGATTTAATCTTTTGCATTGTTCGTGCGGCTGGTCGACAGACTTTGCCGGGCCGAATGGGTCGATTGTTCATTGCCTGAATTGCGTATCGCAAGGATTCCTGCATTGCGGTGCACAAGGTAATCAACTATAATTCGGCAGTTAACAAAGGTCGCCAGCCAAAAACTTATGTTTTTGGCATTGAATTTGGTGATCAGAATGATAAAAAAGATGGGCAGATGCCCATTTTTTTTTTGTTAAACAGTTTGCGTTGTTGTATTCAATTTCGGCTGCAGGATGGCCGCGATTGACGTTATTCGGAGAATTCCTTTGCAGTTGTCGGCGCTGATTGAAAAAACCGTAGTGGGCATGGGCTATGAACTGGTCAATTTTGAACAGGCGGCCCGCGGTCTGCTGCGTGTATATATAGACTTTACGCCGGAAGACGCGGATAAAGGTTCAATTACCGTAGAGGACTGCGAAAAAGTTACGCACCAGTTGTTGCACGTATTGACGGTTGAAAACGCCAATTACGAACGACTGGAAGTGTCGTCGCCGGGTTTGGACAGGCCGCTGAAGAAGCTGTCGGATTATGTGCGTTTTACTGGTGCCGAGGCGCTGGTGAAATTGCGTTTGCCGATGCCGAATGCGGCCAATCGTAAATCATTCCAGGGAATTTTGCTGGAACCGGTGGGCGAGAATCTGGCGTTGGAATTTGAAGGAAACGAGGGGCCGGCGAAGCTTGAATTTACGCTCGCTGATGTAGACAAGGCACATTTGGTGCCACAAGTGAATTTTAGGAGTCGCAAAGCATGAGTCGCGAAATTTTGCAGTTGGTTGATGCGCTGGCGCGCGAAAAAAACGTTGATCCGGACATCGTATTCGGGGCGCTGGAACACGCGCTTGCGCAAGCGACCAAGAAACGCTACGAAGGTGATGTCGACATCCGTGTCTCGATTGATCGCGAAACCGGCGAATTTGAATCATTCCGTCGCTGGCACGTGGTGCCTGACGATGCAGGTCTGCAATTGCCGGATCAGGAAATTCTGCACTTTGAAGCCAAGGAACAAATTGGCGATATCGAAGTGGATGACCATATCGAAGAGCCGATTGAATCGGTGGAATTTGGCCGTCGCTTTGCACAAGACACCAAACAAGTTGTATTGCAGCGTATTCGCGATGCAGAACGTGAGCAGATTCTGGCTGACTTCCTGGAACGCGGCGATTCGCTGGTAACCGGCACCATCAAGCGTATGGAGCGCGGCGATGCGATTGTCGAATCCGGCCGCATCGAAGCACGTTTGCCACGCGACCAGACAATTCCAAAAGAAAACCTGCGTATCGGCGATCGCGTCCGTGCTTACATTTTGCGCATCGATCGCAATGCACGCGGTCCGCAAGTCATCTTGTCGCGCACTGCACCGGAATTCATCATGAAATTGTTCGAACTCGAAGTGCCTGAGATCGAGCAAGGCTTGCTGGAAATTAAATCGGCAGCGCGTGATGCAGGTGTACGTGCCAAGATTGCTGTCTTCACAGCAGACAAGCGTATCGATCCTATCGGTACCTGTGTCGGTATGCGCGGTTCGCGCGTGCAGGCGGTGACCGGCGAACTCGGCGGCGAACGTGTCGATATCGTGTTGTGGTCGGAAGATCCGGCGCAATTCGTGATCGGCGCCTTGGCGCCAGCCAACGTTTCCTCCATCGTTGTGGATGAAGAAAAACACGCGATGGATGTCGTCGTCGATGAAGAAAACCTCGCGATTGCCATCGGTCGCGGCGGCCAGAACGTGCGCCTTGCATCGGAACTGACCGGCTGGCAAATCAACATCATGACAGCGGAAGAATCGGCTGATAAATCGCAACTGGAAACCGCTGCGATCCGTATCCTGTTCATGGAAAAACTCGACGTTGATCAGGAAGTTGCCGACATTCTGGTGGACGAAGGTTTTGCTTCGCTGGAAGAAATCGCCTACGTGCCTATCGGCGAGATGCTGGATATAGAATCGTTTGACGAAGATACCGTCAATGAATTGCGTAACCGCGCACGCGATGCGCTGGTAACGGAAGCCATTGCCTCCGAAGAAGGCATGGAAGGCATGGACGAAGCACTGGCGAATCTGGAAGGTATGGATCGCGTAGTTGCCGGCAAGCTGGGCTTGGCGGGTGTCAAGACACTCGACGCGTTTGCGGCTCTGGCTTATGACGAATTTGGCGCAATTCTGGCTTTATCTGCAGATCGCGCACGTCAATTGATTGAAACTGAATTTGCAGATGTGACAGACGAAGAGATGAAGCTCATCGATGCCAAATACGATGATCACGCCAAGGCGCTGCAAGCCAAGGTGTGGAGCCTCGCGGAAGCGAAATAATCCACGAAGGTTGTTTACATCTAACGTGTCATATAGAAAAGAGGACTGAATGGCGAGTAACAACGTAGCCCAATTTGCCACCGAGCTCAAGATGCCAGCGGATGTGCTGCTCACGCAACTGCGGGACGCTGGCGTCGAGAAGAGTTCCACGTCCGACGAGTTATCCAAGGCCGACAAGGACAAGCTCCTTGATCATCTGCGCCGTGCACATGGCGTCGCGCCCGAAGGCGAGAAAAAGAAAATCACGCTGACTCGCAAGGAAACCACCGAGATCAAGCAGGCGGATGCCACCGGCAAGTCGCGCACGATTCAGGTTGAAGTTCGCAAGAAACGCACATTCATAAAACGCGATGAACCGGCGGCTGAAGAAGCGCCGGTAGTCGCGGCTGCGCCGATTATCGATGAAGCAGAAGTTGAGCGTCGCGCCGAAGAGTCGCGCCGTCATGCAGAGTTGATGGCGCGCCAGGAAGCTGATTTGCGCGAGAAGCAGGAGCGTCTGGCTAAACTGGAAGCGGAAAAAGAAGCGCAAGCCAAAGCATTGAAAAAAGCGGAAGTCGACGCGCAAAAAGCCGAAGCTGAAAAGCCGGTTGAAGTAAAAGTCGATGAATCCGCGAGTGAAGAGAAAAAGCGCGTTGCGGCTGAAGAAAGCAAGAAAAAAGCTGCACAGTTAGCCAAGGATGCAGCCAAGGAAGCGACTGAAAAAGCTGCTGCAACGGAATCAGCACGCAAGGCAGTGGCAGATGAAGTGGCGCAGATCAAGGCCATGATGAATGCGCCGCGCCGTGCGATCAAGGCACCGGAACCGGTTGCACCAGTTGCAAAAGCTGCTGCCGAAGGTACCTTGCACAAACCTGCTGATAAAAAGCCGGGCGAGAAAAAAGACGAAAAGAAACCTGCTGTCACTGCAGACAAGAAGTCGATCAAATCGGCCAATGTCTCATCGACCTGGCAGGACGATGCGAAAAAACGCGGTGCCGGCATCAAGACCCGTGGCAATACCGGCGGTGGTCGTGATGGTTGGCGTGCTGGCCCTAAAGGCCGCCGTCCATCGCATCATGACGATCGCGAAAGCAATTTCCAGGCACCGACTGAGGCCGTTGTAAAAGACGTCTACGTGCCGGAGACGATTACCGTTGCCGAACTCGCGCACAAAATGTCGGTGAAGGCATCCGAAGTCATCAAGCAATTGATGAAGCTCGGTCAAATGTGCACGATCAACCAGGTGCTCGATCAAGAAACAGCAATGATTCTGGTCGAAGAAATGGGACATGTCGCCCATGCAGCGAAACTGGATGATCCGGAAGCGTTGCTGGAAATCGGTGCTGAACAAGCTGACGTTGAAGCCTTGCCACGCGCACCGGTTGTAACCGTCATGGGTCACGTCGATCACGGTAAAACATCGTTGCTCGATTACATACGTCGCGCCAAGGTGGCAACCGGTGAAGCCGGTGGCATTACCCAGCATATCGGTGCCTACCACGTTGAAACACCGCGTGGCATGATTACCTTCCTCGATACGCCGGGCCATGAAGCATTTACGGCGATGCGTGCACGCGGTGCACAGGCAACCGATATCGTGATTCTGGTCGTTGCCGCTGATGATGGCGTGATGCCGCAAACCAAGGAAGCGATTGCGCATGCGAAAGCTGCCGGCGTGCCTTTGGTGGTGGCGATCAACAAGATAGACAAACCAAGCGCCAACAAAGATCGCGTCACGCAAGAACTGGTGGCAGAACAAGTCGTGCCGGAAGAATACGGTGGCGATTCACCATTCGTGCCAGTATCGGCAAAAACCGGCGAAGGCATCGATGCCTTGCTCGAACAAGTATTG
>NZ_JBEBPO010000008.1:0-47288 GCF_040395855.1 Herminiimonas fonticola
TTATGCTTGAATTTCCTGAAATGGAGTATATTATGTCCATAAACGGAGAAAATAATGAGCGCCGCTTACACCTATCCAAAAAGCCGATTCGAACCAGTCGGTCTGCTTGACTTGAATGTGAAGTCGGAACGGGAACGTTTGTCGCGTTCTGCGCTGAAGGGATTTTTTCGCCTTGCAGAAGCCTGGAAAGTGCGCGATGAAGATGCGCGCGAGTTGCTGGGCGGGCTGTCGAGCAGTGCGTTCTATGAATGGAAAAAGAATCCCGAGCGTGTGCTCGAAGTTGATCGCATTACCCGTATTTCGTATCTGATCGGCATCTACAAGGCCTTGCACATCCTGTACGGCGACAAGCTGGCTGATGAATGGGTGAGCCTGGCCAACAAGAATGTTATTTTTTCCGGACAGGCGCCGCTGGCCTACATGCAGGCGGGTGGCTTGCTGGCGATGCAGACTGTGCGGAAATTACTCGACGCCCGGCGCGGCGGATTGTAATGGCAGTTGCTCTGCCGATAGTGCCCTTGCGCCAGTTCGATACCTGCAGGCTGATTCCATCGCGTTTTGTCGATCGCGAGGATTCGGTGCTGGTGCCGCTCTCCGACAGTAGCGCGCATCTGGCGGATATCTTTGAACTCGATAATGCAACGAATGAAAGACTGATTGCCGAGCACGGACGCGCAAGCGGGATCGGCGTGGACGAGCTGGTATTCGGCGTGCCGAATTTCCGCATGATTAACGCGGCGTTTGCGTATGCGCGGCCGGAAGGCAGTCGCTTCAACAGCGATGAGCGCGGTGCCTGGTATTGCGGTTTCGATATCGAGACTGCGCTCGACGAAATAATTTTCCACAAGACGGTGGAGTATCACGAGATCAATCGTTTCGACGATAGCGTGCGCTATCAGAATCTGCTGGCGGATTTCAACAGTGAATTCCACGATCTGCGCGGTGCTAGCCGTCATGCACAATGTCTGACGCCGGATAGCTATGTCGCTTCGCAGAAACTGGCGGAGCAATTGCTGGAAGAGGGTTCGCTGGGCGTCATTTATCCCAGTGTCCGGCACGCAGGCGGAACCAATCTGGCCTGCTTTCGTCCTGCGCTGGTGGGAAATGTACGGCGCGGCATGGCGTATGAACTTACCTGGTCCGGCACGCCGCATCCCGAAGTCCGGTCCATCGCTGTTTGAATTGTCAAATGCAGCTGGCGAATGGCTAGCTTTCCGGCTTCATTGCCTTGGCAACGTTCTCTTTATTCAGTATCGTGCCCCACGATGCAATACGATAGGTTTCACCGAACTTATGGATGACCATGCCGTATTGCTCGCGCAACTTGTCGACCTCGCTGTCTATCGTGCTCTTGTCGATACCGGTCAGATCATCGATCGCGGTTGCAGTCGGGTGTTCCAGCAAATCGATGGCGGAAGCAAGCACAAATAATCTGCGAGCGTCGTCGTGAGGATACTGCGGTACGCCGAACTGATTCTTGTGGAATGTCATTCGTTTTCCCCTTCCTGCTATTTTTTATCGCCTGCGTTGCGAACACCTTGCTGGTTCATGTTTTCCTGATGTTCGGCAGACGCGATTGGTTTGCCGTATCGTGTTCGCAATTCCCCTTGCGCCATAGAACTGATTCAATACGCGAACGACGGGGATGAGAGCAGGCGTTCCGGTCTCACTATAATACTGACCGGGGTATATGACAAAAATTCCAATTGTTTTTCATCAATGCGAAGAATGCGAGGCTGCATTATTCGTCACGTAGAATAAGACTCTCGTCCGCATCTGCAAACGCAAGGAAAAAACAATCATGAACACGGCCCTGATCGACACGGCAAGGAAAATGCCGAAGGCAGAATTGCATATTCATATCGAGGGTTCGCTTGAACCGGAATTGATTTTTGCATTGGCGCAGCGCAATGCGATCGTGCTGGATTATCCATCGATCGAGGCATTGCGCGCAGCCTACGCATTTACCGATCTGCAATCCTTTCTCGATATCTACTATGCCGGCGCCAGTGTCTTGCAGACCGAGCAGGATTTTTACGATATGACCTGGGCGTATTTGCAGCGTGCACATGCCGATAATGTTTTGCACACGGAATTGTTTTTCGATCCGCAAACACATACGGCGCGCGGTGTGGCGTTTGGCGTAGTCGTCAACGGCATACATCGGGCATTGAGCGATGCCCATGAAAAATGGGATATGAGCGGTGGCCTGATCATGTGCTTCCTGCGCCATTTGTCGGAAGAAGAAGCCTTCGTGACGCTGGAACAGGCATTGCCGTATCGCGACAAGATGATTGGCATCGGCCTTGATTCGTCCGAGCGCGGTCATCCGCCGGAAAAATTTGCGCGTGTCTTTGCGCAATGCAGGGAACTGGGCTTTCATCTGGTGGCGCATGCAGGCGAGGAAGGCCCGTCGGCCTACATTGAAACTGCGCTGGATCTGCTGCAGGTGGAGCGCATCGATCACGGCGTGCGTTGCATTGACGATCCGGTATTGATGCAGCGTCTGGCGCGTGAAAAAATGCCGCTCACGGTTTGCCCATTGTCCAACATCAAGTTGTGCGTGTTTGAAAAAATGTTGCAGCACAATCTGCTGACTTTGCTGGATGCCGGCTTGACGATTACGATCAACTCCGACGATCCGGCGTATTTCGGCGGTTACATGAACGATAATTTTGCTGCGATCGTGGAAGCTCTGCCTGTGCAAAGACATCATCTGCAGCAGCTGGCGCGCAACAGTTTCACGGCCGCTTTCATAGCTCCGGATATCAAACAAAAGTATCTCGCTCAGGTCGATGCGTTTTTTGCGCGTTGAATCTGGTAGGCAAGGATTTTTTCGGTATCGGCGATGCTTGTGCTTTTACGCTAACCTTGTGCGTGCTGGTTTTTTCCTATTGTAATTTCCTGTGTCTGCCTCGCTTCATGACAAGCTGAGTGCAGCAGCTCCAGAAAGCGAATGTCCCGATGTTTGTTCAATCTTTTCGTATGACGCAGCGCGATTGGCGCGCCGGTGAACTGCGCTTCCTGCTGGTGGCGCTGATTGTGGCGGTGGCGGCCTTGTCGTCGGTCGGTTTCTTTGTCGATCGCATGCGCACCGGTTTGAATCAGGATGCACATCAATTGCTGGGCGCGGATATGGTGATCCGCGCGGATGAGCCGATTGCAGCAGCCTTGCGCAATGATGCCAAACAGCGTGGCTTGCAACTGGCCGAGACGGTTGTTTTTCCCAGCATGGCAATTGCCGGCGAGGGCGAGCAAAGCGTGTCCAGGCTGGCATCCATCAAGGCCGTCAGCAATGGCTACCCATTGCGTGGCAAGGTCAAGGTATCGGAGCAGCCGGAGAGCGAGGGTGTCGTCGCCGATTCAATTCCTGCCGCCGGGACGGTGTGGGTCGATGCAGCTATTCTGGATAGCCTGCATGTGGCGGTAGGCAGTCCGCTGAAACTGGGCGACAAGGTGTTCACGATTGCCAAAATCCTGACCTTTGAACCGGATCGCGGTGCCGGTTTCATGAACTTTGCACCGCGCGTGATGTTGTCGCAGGCTGATCTTGCTGCAACCAGCCTGGTGCAGAACGGTTCGCGTGTCACTTATCGCTTGCTGCTAGCAGGCAAGCCGGCCGATGTAAGGGCTTTCGATCAACAGGTGCAGAGCGCCATCGATACGCAGAATATCAAAGGCATGCGTACCGAATCGCTGGAATCCGGGCGGCCGGAAATGCGCGCCACGCTGGAACGCGCCGAGCAGTTTCTGTCGCTGGTGGGTTTGCTGTCGGCCATGCTGGCTGCAGTTGCCGTCGCGATGGCTGCACGCCGCTTCATGGTGCGTCATGTGAATGCCTGCGCGATGCTGCGTTGCCTGGGTATGACGCAAAATCAGGTGACGGCGTTATACCTGATCGAATTTCTTCTGGTTGGCGTGGTAGGCAGCGTGATCGGTGTGCTGATCGGTTTTTCTGCACATTTTGTCTTGATCGAATGGCTGGGCAAACTGGTTACCAAGGAATTGCCGGCGGCCTCATTCGTTCCTGCATTGCAGGCACTGGCAACCGGCTTGCTGCTGTTGATCGGTTTTGCGATTCCACCGATTCTGCAATTGCGCAACGTGCCGCACAATCGCGTGATTCGGCGCGAACAGGAGTTGCCGCAGCCGATGACGGTGGCGACTTATACGCTGGGTTTGCTGACCTTTATCGGCTTGCTGTTGTGGCAGGCCGGGAATGTAAAGCTGGGCCTGCTGACGGCGGTCGGTTTCCTCGGCGGACTTGCAGCTTTTGCCTTGATCAGCTGGCTGGCCTTGAAGTCGCTGCAGTTCTTGCGCGGAGCAATCGCAAATCCGGGTTGGCGCTTTGCAATCACGGCGCTGCAACGCCGCCCTGGCGCAACGGTGGTGCAGGTGGTCGCACTGGCATTGGGCTTGATGGCTTTGCTGCTGCTGACGGTAATACGAGGCGATCTGGTCAGCGCATGGCGCAACGCCACGCCGCCCGATGCACCGAACCGCTTCGTCATCAATATCCAGCCCGATCAGAAAGCGCAGTTTGAAGCACGGCTGGAGCAAAACAATATTGCCGGCAACGATTTGTATCCGATGATACGAGGTCGCTTGCTGGCGATTAACGATGTACCGATTACCGGCGAAACCTTTATTGAAGATCGCGCCAAGCGCCTGGTGGATCGCGAATTCAATTTATCCACCATGCTGGATATACCAGAACAAAATCAAATCACTGCCGGACGCTGGTATGACAATAGCAAGCCGGAAGCTTCGGTCGAGGAAGGTTTGGCAAAGACACTGAAGTTGAAGCTGGGCGATCGCCTGCAGTTCGAGATCGCCGGTGAAACGGTGGATGTGCCTATCACCAGTCTGCGCAAGCTGGAGTGGGGCTCGATGCGGGTGAACTTCTTTGTCATCATCAATCCCGCGACGATGAAAGACATGCCGCAAAGCTGGATCACGGCTTTTCATTTACCGGCAGCGAATGTCGCGTGGGAAAACCAGCTGACGCGTGACTTCCCGAATCTGACGGTGGTTGATATTGGCAGCGTGCTGAAACAGATACAGGAAGTTATTGATCAGGTGGTATCCGCAGTCGAGTTCCTGTTCCTCTTTACGCTGGCATCCGGCATGCTGGTTTTGTACGCTGCGCTGGTCAGTTCGCAGGATGAACGTACACGCGAGGCCGGCCTGTTGCGCGCGCTCGGTGCGACGCGCAAGCAGCTATCACAATCGCAATGGATAGAATTTCTGCTGGTTGGCAGCCTCGCAGGTTTTCTCGCCGCGACCGGCGCGACTGCGGTGGGCTGGAGTCTGGCGCATTTCGTCTTCGACTTCGCCTGGGTGTTCAGCCCTGTTGTGTGGCTGGCGGGTGTGGGCACCGGCGCAGTGTGTGCATTTATTGGAGGCTGGGTCGGCTTGCGGCATGTGCTGAATCAACCGCCGCTGCAAACCTTGCGCGAGGCTTGAAACACCGTATTCAGAGGCGTGTTGTTGAGCCTGCAAGCATGTCGTCCTGCATACCTATGCGTTATCATGCAGGCTATGACTACTGAAGATACTCAACAGCACACTTTGTACGAACTTCTGGACGGCGCGACCGGCCTGCGCGCGCTGGTCGATCGCTTTTACGATCTGATGGATCTGGAACCCGCTTTCGCCGGGATACGCGCGATGCATCCGACGTCTATGGATGGTTCACGCGATAAATTATTCTGGTTCCTGTCAGGCTGGACTGGCGGCCCCAATCTGTTTGTCGAGCGCTTCGGCCATCCGCGCCTGCGTGCGCGTCACTTGCCTTACGCCATTGCCACCGACGAGCGCGATCAATGGTTACGCTGCATGGAAATGGCGATGCAGGATGTCGGTATCGTTCCATCCCTGCAGGAACATCTGCAAAAAGCATTTGCCGAAACTGCCGACTGGATGCGTAACACGCACGGTTAAACAGTCGTGCTTGTGCCATGCATATTCGCGATTTGATTTGCCTTACCCGGACATAAACCTATATGACACAACTGCATTTTATTATCTTGCTGCTGCTTGCAGTCGTCATCATTGCGCTGCAAATCGTCGCGATACTGCGCAATCGCGCCGTCGATATCACGCCGCAACTGACGACCTTGCAAAACGAATTGCAGCGGCACCAGCAACAAGGCAGCGAACGTATCGAACGCGAATTGCGCGAACAGGTGCAATCGACAGCGCAAGCCACACGGCAGGAACTGGGCAGCAATTTCACGCAATTTCAGCAGGCGCTGGCAACCCAATTGACCAGCGTCGCGACCTTGCAAAACAATCAGATCGATTCCTTCGCGCAGCAACTCGCCAAATTGAACGAAGCGAATGCACAGCAACTGGAAGCGATGCGGCAGGCGATTACGCTGCAGGCACAGACCGGCAGGGAAGAGCAGGCAACGGCGCTCAAGCGTTTCGGCGACACTTTGAATCAGACATTGACGACGCTGACGGAATCCAATGCGCAACGCATGGCTGAAGTACGCGCCACGCTGGAAGCCAAGATCAAGGATCTGCAAACTGACAACGGCGCGCGCCTGGAAGAAATGCGCAAGACCGTCGATGAAAAACTGCATGCAACGCTGGAACAGCGTCTGGGCGAATCCTTCAAGCTGGTTTCCGATCGGCTGGAAAAAGTCCATCAAGGCCTGGGCGAAATGCAGCAACTGGCAATTGGCGTTGGTGATCTGAAACGCGTGCTGACCAACGTCAAGACGCGCGGCACCTGGGGCGAAGTACAACTGGAAATGCTGCTGGAACAGGTGTTGACGCCGGACCAGTATGCGAAGAATGTGGAAACGATACCGGGCAGCGGCGCGCGCGTCGAATTCGCGATCAAACTGCCGGGCAACGATGACGGCCAGACGCCGATCTGGATGCCTATCGATGCGAAATTTCCGAAGGAACAATACGAACGTTTGGCTGAAGCAGCCGATCGTGCTGATGCAGATGGCGTACTGTTGGCAGGAAAAGAACTGGAAGCCGTCGTGCGTGGCGAGGCAAAAAAAATCGCCGAGAAATATCTGTCGCCACCTTTGACCACTGATTTCGCCATTCTGTTTTTGCCGACCGAAGGCTTGTATGCAGAAGTCATGCGCAGGCCAGGTCTGGCTGACGATCTGCAGCGCACGCATCGTGTCAGCATTGCCGGCCCATCGACCTTGTCGGCATTGCTGAACAGTCTGCAAATGGGATTCCGCACGCTGGCACTGGAAAAGCGTTCATCGGAAGTGTGGCAGGTATTGGGTGCAGTCAAAACCGAATTCGGTAAATTCGGCGATGTACTGGCTGCGACCAAGGCGACGCTGGAGCGGGCAGCCAAGAACATCGAGCAGGCCGAGACCAGAAGCCGTCAGATGACGCGCAAACTGAAGTCGGTAGAGGCATTGCCAAGCGAGGCTGCACAACAGCTGCTCGGCGTGGATTTGCCGCTGGGTGATTTGCTGGATGATAAAGAGTAGATTTTTGTTCGCTGTCAGCAACATTTTTTGAATCATGATAAATTCACGTCTCACTGATGAAGTGATGCGCTGAGTTTTCAACACAAACCTTCATTAGAACGTTCTCGGGGCGGGGTGAAATTCCCCACCGGCGGTAATGACACGAATTTGTGTCTAGCCCGCGAGCGCTTGCTGGAAGTTCAAGCTGTTTCCTCAGCTTATTTCAACAAGGTCAGCAGACTCGGTGTGATCCCGAGGCCGACGGTCATAGTCCGGATGATAGAGAACGGGATGACTCATTACTCACTGACACTTTGTGGTCACGTGCGTTTGCCATTCCCGCTTGATATTCAAATTGCCCTGTACTTTCATTTGTACACAGGAGCTTTACATGCAACACGCTATCGACATCAAAACAAAATCGGCAACACGTCGTATCGCTTTTATTCAAGCAAGCTGGCACAAGGAAATCGTAGATCAATGTCGTATCGCCTTCGTGGCAGAAATGGCTGTGCGCGGCTATTCGGAAGATGTAATCGATTTCTTTGAAGTTGCCGGCGCATTTGAAATTCCACTGCACGCCAAAGTGCTCGCCAAAAGCGGCCGTTATGCTGCAATCGTCGGCACCGGCCTGGTAGTGGACGGTGGAGTTTATCGTCACGAGTTCGTCTCGCAAGCCGTGATCAGTGGTTTGATGCAGGTGCAACTGGAAACGGAAGTGCCGGTTATTTCCGCTGTGCTGACGCCGCATCATTTCCATTCGCACGATGAACATCAGGGTTTTTTCTTCGATCACTTCCTGGTCAAGGGAAAAGAAGCTGCGCATGCGTGTGCAGATACCATCCAGCGGTTGCAGCAGATCGATGCAATGACGCAGGAGCGTATTGCGGCATAAGTTTTATTTGCCAGTGGTTTTTTTCAGCTACTGGCAGAAGAAAACGAGGAAATAAAAAAGGGAGCCTAGGCTCCCTTTTTTGTGACTGAATATCCTGCCTATGCAGGATGAATCAGTCTTAGCGCTTTGTTTCCATCTGTACCAAAGGCTCAGTCGATTGCGGTGGCAGCGGTTTGCGTTCACGCGGTACGCGTGGAGGCGGAACGAACTTTGCAGCTTCTTCCTGTGCTGCACGCAATTTTTCCGGATTGGTGGACGCCAAAATCAAACCGACACTTTGCAGCACCTGGTCCAGGTCTTCAACTGTACTCGTACGTGTTGCCGGAGCTGCTGCAACAGCAGGTGCTGTAGCAGGAGTAATTGCCGGAGCTGCTTGAGGAGCTGGCGCTGCTGCTGGTGAAGCCTCAGCAACTGGTGCTGTCTCAATAACAGGTGCTGCTGTTACGACCGGTGCTACTTCAACAACCGGAGTTACTTCAGCCACTACAGGTGCAACGGCGACTGGTTCCGACTCGGCAACCGGTGCAGCAGCTTCAACAGCAACGACAGCTGGTGTGGCAACTTCCACTTCTGCCTGACGCATCACTTCTTGCGGAATCAGCGGTGCAGCGATGATTGATGTCAATGCGCTGACTGGTGCTTCGGCTGCAATGACTGTTTCCGCTGCGTGTGTGACTGTTTCCCGAGTTGTTGCGTTGACGGCGGCGGATGCCATTTCCGTTGCACTTGCATGTGCCGTAGCTGGAGTCTGGACCGCTTCATCCTGCGAGGAGTTCTCTTGCAGCGCGGCTACGCCATCTTCATTGCTTTCGTTTTCAGTACCGGATTCGGTAGTGTCACGATCACGACGATTACGGTTGCGACCGCCACGACGACGACGACGACGCGGTTGCTCTTCGCCTTCCACTGCTTCTACCGGAATGCCGTTTGCATCCAGTACGACAGCAACGTTGCCGTTTGCTTCAGCTGCTGGCAGTGTTGTTCTGGCTGGCGCGGTGCCGGCAACTACTGCGCTGACTGGCAACAAAGCTGCATCCTCAGCAACGACTTCCTTGCGGTCTTCGCGTGGTGGACGCGGATTACGCTGGCGTCCTTCATTGCCTTCACGTGGTTCACGCGGTTCGCGTGGCTCACGCGGAGGGCGAGGAGGGCGTGCATTTTGCGTTTCGCTGGCTGCCGGTGCTGCTTTTGTGGCTGCTTCTTCGCGCTCTTCGCCACGCTCACGACCACCACGGCCGCCACGACTGCGATTGCGCTGATTGCGGCCGCCGTCTTTGCGTTCGCCACGCTGGTTGCGCTGATTCTTGTCTTCCTTGGCAGCTTGAACCGGTGCAGCTGTCGGTTGTTCCGAGCTGCCGCTGAAGAAGGCCATGAGTTTCTGGAAGAAGCCTTTTTCGGCGGGGGCGGCTTTTACCGTTTCTGTCAGTTTGCGTTCAACGATAGGTGCCTGATCAGGTGTAATCCCTTTGACCACAGCTTCCTGACGCGGTTTGGCATCTTCCTTCTGACGCTTGCCATAGCTGATGTCGGTGTCGGCTTGTTCGGTCATTGCGTAGCTGGCTTGTGTTTCTTCCAGGCGTGGATCGTCGTGCTTGATGCGTTCGAGTTTGTAGTGCGGCGTTTCCAGATGCTTGTTCGGAATCAGGATGATGGAGACACGATGACGCGTTTCGATCTTCAGGATTTCGCCACGTTTTTCGTTCAGCAGGAAAGCGGCGACGTCGACTGGCGCTTGCACGTGAATCGATGCCGAATTTTCCTTCATTGCTTCTTCCTGGATGATGCGCAGGACTTGCAATGCGGATGATTCGGTATCGCGGATGTGGCCGGTGCCGTTGCAACGCGGGCAAGTCACATGGCTGCCTTCGGACAGCGATGGACGCAGGCGCTGACGCGACAATTCCATCAGGCCGAAACGCGAAATCTTGCCCATCTGGACGCGAGCGCGATCGTAGTGCAGAGCGTCTTTCAGACGTGTTTCGACTTCGCGCTGGTTTTTCGAATTCTCCATATCGATGAAGTCGATGACGATCAGGCCACCCAGATCGCGCAAGCGCAATTGGCGGGCGACTTCTTCAGCGGCTTCACAGTTGGTATGGAATGCAGTGGTTTCGATGTCGCTGCCGCGGGTTGCGCGCGCCGAGTTGACGTCGACGGATACCAGTGCTTCGGTGTGATCGATCACGATCGCGCCACCGGATGGCAAAGGCACGGTACGCGAGTACGCGGTTTCGATCTGATGTTCGATCTGGAAGCGCGAGAACAGCGGCACGTCGTCGCGATAGCGTTTGACGCGATGCACCATGTCCGGCATCACGTGACTCATGAACTGCTGAGCCTGCTCGTAGATGTCGTCAGTATCGATCAGGATTTCGCCGATGTCAGGCTGGAAGTAATCGCGGATGGCGCGGATGACCAGCGACGATTCCTGATAAATCAGGAATGCGCCAGCGCCGGATTGACCAGCGCCTTCAATGGCACGCCACAATTGCATCAGGTAGTTCAAATCCCATTGCAGTTCGTCGACGTTACGACCGATGCCGGCGGTACGTGCAATAACGGACATGCCTTGCGGCAAATCCAGTTTGTCCATGGTTTCGCGCAGTTCCTGGCGATCTTCACCTTCGACGCGACGCGATACACCGCCGCCGCGTGGATTGTTAGGCATCAGAACCAGATAGCGACCAGCCAGCGATACGAATGAAGTCAGTGCCGCGCCTTTGTTGCCGCGCTCTTCCTTCTCGACCTGGACCATGATTTCCTGGCCTTCGCGCAATGCATCCTTGATGGATGCGCTGCGAACATCGACGCCTTCCTTGAAGTAGGTGCGTGCGACTTCTTTAAAGGGGAGGAAACCGTGGCGATCTTCACCGTAGCTGACGAAGCAGGCTTCGAGTGACGGTTCGATACGGGTGATAACACCTTTGTAGATATTGGACTTGCGTTGTTCGCGTCCGGTTGTTTCGATATCGATGTCGATGAGTTTTTGCCCATCAACAATGGCAACGCGCAATTCTTCTTGTTGCGTTGCATTAAATAACATGCGTTTCATGTAAGTGCTCCGTGACCCGAAGGTCGGTTTAATGCCATAGCGTTACCTAAAGACATCAAATGCAGGCAGAAGGCATCTGGCGCGCCGGCGTGAAGCGATGAGCGGCAATAGCATTGTGGCTATCGGGGAACATCGCAGCGAATTGCGGCTCGCTGAGCGTTTCTATCTTGCATTGACGGCAATAAGCGCCATCTACAGCATCAGTACAGGGATGTACGCGGGGCAGGAGTGCTTGGGGAGGGAAATTGCCTTGGTGTGTGATACTTAGCGCAGACGCGCTGTAGTCACAACGGGGCGCGGATGCAGTAAAACGGTTGCCGAATGCTCACTTGATCCGCATCGTGCGCGTCGAATAAATCGAGCGCAACGAACGTTGCAGGTGGTGAACACAGTACTTGAGCCATATAAAACATAGCAGAATCGGCAAACAGTTGAACTACATCAACCAGCGAGCTTTCCCTTAAACGGCGAGCTTGCCGGACTTTATCCTAACAATCCAAACATTCTTGACCAACACCCTTGCGCGTTATCCGATTACAACAACGGTGCAACCTTGACTCGCACAGGGGCGGTGCATACACATCTTTTCCATCGAATTTGCAAATTGGCGAGGCCGATGGAGACGCCCCTGTGTAGAATGTCTTTTTTATTCTTACACCAGCAATGGTTTGTGACCATTGCGAAACGATTATATATTCAAAATGAAGGACTTAGCGAGATTTTCAGGGAAACAGGCTGAAATGCCATTACCCACCCGCTCGTCGCAGGTCCAATCCCAAGTTTCGGTCCAAGTTCAGCTTGTCACCATTTCCGAAGAAGAAGCCGGTCAGCGTATAGATAACTATTTGCTACGCATATGCAAAGGCGTGCCGAAAAGTCACATCTATCGTGTGTTGCGTTCTGGCGAAGTGCGCGTCAATAAAGGCCGTATTGACCAAACCTATCGTTTGGCTGAAGGCGATGTTGTTCGCATCCCGCCTATCCGCATTGCGGAAAAAACACCATCCACTGCGCCAGGTGCGGAATTCAAGATATTGCTTGAAGATAATCATCTGCTGGTGATCGACAAGCCGGCCGGGGTTGCAGTACATGGCGGTTCCGGTGTCAGTTATGGCGTGATCGAACAGTTGCGCGCAGCCCGCCCGGATGCCAAATTTCTGGAGCTGGTGCACCGGCTGGATAGAGATACCTCGGGGGTGCTGGTGCTGGCCAAAAAACGCTCGGCATTGACAAATTTGCATGAACAGATACGTGGCGGAGAGCCGGACAAGCGCTATTTAGTATTGGTGCATGGCGATTGGAAAAACACACGCCAGCATATTAAATTGCCGCTTCATAAATACTCGACGGCGGATGGCGAGCGACGGGTTCGCGTGCAGGCCGACGGCATGGAGTCGCACACGATCTTCAATCTGATTCAGCGTTATGGCGAATTCGCCTTGCTCGAAGCGGAATTGAAAACCGGTCGTACGCATCAGATACGCGTGCATCTGGCATCCAGCGGGTTTGCGATTGCAGGAGATGATAAATACGGTGATTTTGCATTGAATCGCGATCTGCAAAAAGCGGATGGCGAGCGCGTTGCGTTGAAACGCATGTTCCTGCACGCACATCAGATCACCTTCATTCATCCAGAAAGTGGCAAACCAGTGACGCTGAATGCGCCGCTGCCGCCAGAATGCGAACGCTTTCTCAAGAGCTTGAAGAAAACATCCAGCTAATATAAATAGTCACGAGCCAAGTAGGCTCATCGATACCGGAAAAGGAGTTGGCAGCGCGCGCTGTCAGAGGAAATGGCAAGAAAGCAATTTGATCTCATCGTTTTCGATTGGGACGGTACCTTGATGGATAGCACTGCAGTGATCGTCAACTGTATACAAGCAGCAGCCAAGGATCTTGGTTTGCCTATCCCTGACCAAAAGGCGGCGTCGCACGTCATCGGCCTGAGTTTGCAGAATGCAATGGAAGTTGCGTTGCCGGATATTGATCCCAAGTATTATCCGCGCATGGTTGAGCGTTATCGCTATCACTACCTGAATCAGGATGGTGGCCTGGTACTGTTTGATGGCGTGCATGAAATGCTGAACGATCTTTCGCAGCAAGGTTATTTCCTTGCCGTGGCAACCGGGAAGAGTCGTGTCGGTTTGAATCGCGCGCTGAATGCATCCAAATTATTGTCATTGTTTGATGCAACGCGCTGTGCGGATGAAACTTTTTCCAAGCCGCATCCGGCGATGTTGCAGGAACTGACGCGCGAATTGGGACAGGACATGAAACGCACAGTCATGATAGGCGACACTACCCATGATTTGCTGCTGGCGCAGAATGCCGGCGCATCCGGTGTTGCCGTGCATTACGGCGCGCATACACCGGCCGAACTGCAGGCGCTGAATCCGCTCTATGCGGCAAACTCAGTTGCCGAGTTGCATGCATGGCTGGGTACAAACGGGTAATCAGTTTTGACGACGGTGCTTATTCCTATCTGCGACGCCTCCGCTCTTGAAGAGGGCGGTAAAGGAGTGCGTTTTCCCGTGACTGCGGGGGGCGACGATGCCACCGGTTTTGTCGTTCGTTATGGCGGCCTCGCGCGCGGCTATCTGAACCGGTGTGCACATGTCCCGATAGAGCTGGACTGGAATGAAGGTGATTTTTTCGAGTCGAGCGGCTTGTACCTGATCTGCTCCACGCATGGCGCGGTCTATACACCGGAAACCGGGCGCTGCGAGGGCGGACCTTGTCGTGGCCGTAGTTTGCGACGGATAGAAATCATGGAAAAAGATAATCAGGTATTCTGGCAACCGGATGAATACGTAAGACCCGCGCGCGCATAAGCCAGCGTGGAACAAACAAAGTGATGATATGAGTAACGATAGCGATCAATTGAATCAAGCTCCATCGTGGCAGGCCGCAACGCCGGCTGCCGCTGCTCCCAAGAAAGAAGGCTGGGAGCGTGAGGTGCTGGAAAAGCTGGCCTTTGCGACAATCAAGGAACAGCGTGCGCGTCGTCGCTGGGGTATCTTCTTTAAATTCACGACCTTGCTGCTGATTGCGTTCGCCTTGTGGACGAGCTTTGGTCCCAGCGTCAGCGATATGGAAAATGTCGGCCCGCATACTGCCTTGATCAAGATAGACGGCACTATAGAAGCGAAGGGCGCCGGCGATGCGGAAACGGTTATTTCAGCGCTTACCAAGGCGTATGCAGATCCGGGTTCGGTCGGATTGATCCTGCAAATCAACAGTCCGGGCGGTAGTCCGGTGCAGGCAGGCATCATCAATGATGAGATCACGCGCCTGCGCAAGCAATATCCAAAGAAACCTTTGTACGTAGTGGTGAATGAAATTTGCGCTTCCGGCGGGTATTACATTGCTGCCGCCGCCGATCGTATTTATGTCAACAAGGCGAGCATCGTCGGCTCGATCGGCGTGTTGATGGATGGTTTCGGCTTTACCGGTGCGATGGAAAAACTCGGCGTTGAACGGCGTTTGCTGACGGCCGGCGAAAACAAGGGTTTCATGGACCCGTTCAGTCCGCAAACTGAAAAACAGAAAGAATATGCGCAGGGTATGCTGAATGAAATTCATCAGCAATTTATCGATGTCGTGCGCAAAGGCCGTGGCAAACGCCTGAAAGAAACACCGGAAATTTTCTCCGGTTTGTTCTGGAGTGGCGCGAAGTCGGTTGAGCTTGGTTTGGCAGATGGTTTTGGTACTGTTGAAAGCGTGGCACGCGACGAATTCAAAGTGAGCAATATTGTCGATTACACACAGCGCGAAGGCTTGTCTGATCGCGTGCTGCGGAAGTTGGGTGCGGCGGCCGGTGAGTCTGCAGTCAAATCGTTTGCTTCGCAAGCGGCGCCGAGTCTTAAATAATTTTCTCTGCTGGAAGAGTCAAAATTATTTTTGCAGCGCCTTGGAATTGACTTGTAATTTGATTCTGCTGGACTATATTAGAGATGCGTTACCGACATCTGAAGATGTGAATGCAACAACGTATGCAATTGAACAGTTGTAGTCGCTCGCATTTTGGTGACGTGTCGATGTAAAACATGAAGGTCTTTTGACCTCTCCTCATGTCTCCTTCGGAGGCAGGCAAAACGGCGGTGAAACACCGTCGTTTTGCGTTTACCCGCCAGGAATTTTTTTATTCCGCGAGTAATAAAAATACCGTTGGTTTTTTGTGGAAATCAGGTGTCTTGCCAGATGCGCATTCGGCTTTCCATTTTGCTGCTGTTTTCGTCTGGATATTTTCGGAAGGCAAGGTCAGATCGGTAGCGACGCTGATCAGCGTATTGCTGTTGCAGGTAGCGGCCAGTGTTTCCAGCATGCCTGCATTGCGATACGGCGTTTCAATAAAGAATTGGGTCTGCTTTTCTGCGCGTGAACGCTCTTCGAGTTGTTTGATGCGCTTGATGCGCGCCGCTGCATCGATAGGCAAGTAGCCGTTGAATGCAAAGTTCTGTCCGCTCAGGCCGCTTGCCATGACAGCAAGCAATAAAGAAGATGGGCCGACCAGGGGTTTGACTTGAATGCCTTGTGCATGCGCCAGGCGCACCAGATTTGCCCCTGGATCGGCAACCGCCGGTACGCCAGCTTCAGAAATTAGTCCGGCATCTTGCCCGGCCAGTATCGGCTCCAGCAAGGCGGGCAAATTCTTTGCGTCAGTGTTGACGTTCAGTTCGGCAATGCGGATTTCCTGTATCGGTTTTGTCAGCACATTGCGGGTGCCGATTAATTTGAGGAAAGCGCGCGTAGTCTTGGCATTTTCAGCAATGAAGTAATCCAGTTTGGCGGTCCTTGCCTGCACCTCGACCGGGATGATATGCGCGAGCGGATCGACAGCGTCGATTTCAGCCTGACCTAGTGTGTTGGGAATGAGATAGAGAATGCCGGGCATATGCTGAATAGATATAAGAATGGTTGAGTGCGCAGCCGAGTCTGGCTGTCAGGAATGGAAAAAACCGATTCCGGCCTGCCGTAACATGGAGGTGAGGGCGATCAAGGGCAGGCCTGTCAATGCCGTCGGATCGTCGCTTTCAATTTTTTCGAGGATGGCGATACCCAAGCCTTCATTTTTTGCGCTGCCTGCACAATCGTAAGGTTGTTCTATGCGTAAATAGGCGTCGAGTTCGGCGTCAGGCAAATTGCGGAAAGTCACGAAAGTCTGGATATTTTCCAGCTGGATGTGCGGCGATGCAATGCCGGAGCGCCCATCGAACAGACATAGGGCGGTATGGAATGTTACTTTGCGTCCGCGCATTTTCTGCAATTGTCTGAGCGCATTTTCATGCGTGCCGGGCTTGCCGATCTGTTCGCCATCCAGCGTTGCCACCTGATCCGAGCCGATGACGATTGCGTTCGGTGCCGTTGCGGCGATGACGGCTGCCTTTTGCTGTGCGAGCCTTAGAGCAGTTGCTTCCGGTGATTCACCGGGCATCGCGATTTCATCGATATTCGGCACCATCACTTCAAAAGGGAGCCCTAGCCGACTTAGCAATTCCTTGCGGTAAATCGAGCTGGAACCGAGTATCAATCGTGCTTGCGGGGAAGATGAAGGCATTATTTGAGGTTTATTTGAACGACCGCTCAATAAAAGTGCGCTAACACTTTGACGAATAAGGGAAAAGGCTGTTATTATCGCAGGTTTTGCGGGTTCGACTAAGCCTATGAGCGCTTTTGTAATCGATGCCTTCGAGTTCAGCCGGCTTAAAGAGCGGCGTGAAGGCGATGTTCCCGTCGCCAGTATGGCAAGATTTGCGGCAGAAACCGTGAATACGTCTGCATCCCTGCATTGGTCCTTGCAAGGCGGTTCCGATACGCTGAATCATCCGCAATTGATCATGTCGGTCTCTGGTTCGGTTGAGTTGATGTGTCAGCGTTGCATGACGCCGCTGAAATTCGCAATTGAGTCGGAATCAATATTGATTCTGGCAAAAGACGAAGAGCGCGCAGACGAGATCGACACCTTGCTGGCTGACGATACAATAGATGTCATTGTTGGTTCGAAGACGCTGAACGTGATGGAATTGATCGAGGATGAGGCTTTGCTGGCCTTGCCTTTGGCACCGAAGCATGATGTCTGTCCGGATAATGCAGCACTGAATGATTTGATGGGGGCAAAGAAACCATCGCCGTTCGATGTGCTGAAGGGCATGAAACAATAGATTTTTTACAATCGTTGCGTGTTGAGCGGACGTATTGAAAATGTGTGGCAAAGATTACGGTTTTTGCGTTGGTTTGCAAACCGGATGTGTTAAAATTTTAGAACTTAAGGTTTAGGAGTTATCATGGCTGTTCAACAAAACAAAAAGACACCGTCGAAACGCGGTATGCATCGTTCGCACGACTTCCTGGTTGCTCCGCAACTGAGCGTTGAGCAAACCACGGGTGAAACGCACATGCGTCACCACATCAGCCCGAACGGCTTTTACCGTGGTCGTAAAGTCCTGAAAACCAAAAACGACGAATAATTTGTTTGTCGTTCAGGCGAAGAAAGCGGCGCGATGAGTGTAAACTTTGCGCCGTTTTTTCATGTGCCGAGACAGCACAGTGCGTCATTTTGAATCAAGCCCGAATTTGGCCCATAATTGCGGCTAGAGTGAGGCACGAGTCAAACCAATGACAATAAAAATATCTATAGACTGCATGGGCGGTGATCATGGCCCTGCGGTCACTATTCCCGCCGCCATTTCGTTTGTCGAGAGCGAGCCAGACGCCGAGCTGATTTTAGTCGGACTGGAAGATCAGCTTTTGACAGAATTGAAAAAACACAAGGCCAGCGAACATCCGCGGCTGTCAGTCGTCAACGCGACTGAAGTTGTCACGATGGACGATACCCTTGAGGTTGCATTGCGCCGCAAGAAGGATTCTTCCATGCGTGTGGCAATCAATCTCGTCAAGCAGGGGAAGGCCGATGCTTGTGTCTCAGCCGGTAATACGGGCGCCTTGATGGCGATTTCGCGTTATGTGCTGAAGACCATTCCCGGTGTCGATCGTCCCGCCATCTGCAGTATTCTCCCCAATCAAAAAGACGGCCCGACTTATATGCTCGATCTCGGCGCCAATGTCGATTGCGAGCCGCAGCATTTGCATCAATTTGCATTGATGGGTTCTGCGCTGGTGTCGGCGATGGAAGGCAAGCCAAGGCCGACGGTCGGCTTGCTGAATGTCGGCGAAGAAGATATCAAGGGTAATGACATCGTCAAGCAGACGGCTGTCTTGCTGCGTGCCGATCATGAGCGTGGCACCTTGAATTTCTACGGCAATGTCGAAGGCAACGATATCTTCAAGGGTACGACGGATATCGTCGTCTGCGACGGCTTCGTCGGCAACGTGACCTTGAAGGCATCGGAAGGCCTGGGACGTTTTGTCAAAAGCGTTTTGACGACCGAATTCAAAAGAAATCCGCTGACGATGCTGGGTGCCTTGATTGCGCGTCCGGCATTGAAGGCAATCTCGCAACGCCTGAATCCTTCCCGCTACAATGGCGGCAGTTTGCTGGGTTTGCGTGGTCTGGTTTTCAAAAGCCATGGCGGTGCCGATGCCTACGGTTATCAATGGGCGATCAAACGCGCCTTCGATGCTGCCAAATATGATGTGCTGACGCGTATTTCAACCAAAATCGCTGATCTGATGCCGCAATCGGCATTGACGCCGCTTCCCGAAGATTCAGTTACTGCAACAGAAACAATAGAACAGAAAACCGCATGACTCCCTATAGCAAAATTATCGGTACCGGCAGCTACCTGCCACCTCAGCGTGTGACCAATCAGGATTTAATGGAGCGACTTGCTCTCGACGGCATAGAAACATCCGATGAGTGGATTGTTTCGCGTAGCGGCATCTCTGCGCGCCATTACGCCGATGCTGACATGCAGTCCAGCGATCTGGCGGTTGAGGCGGCAAAACGCGCGCTGGACATGGCCCAGTTGGCGCCGAACGATATCGATCTGATTATTTTGGCGACCTCGACACCGGATTTTTTCGGCGGCTTTCCGAGTACTGCATGCGTCGTGCAACGCAAGTTGGGTATCACAAACGAATGCGCAGCCGTCGATGTGCAGGCAGTGTGCAGCGGCTTTGTCTATGCGGTTGCGACTGCCGATAAATTCATCAAGTCCGGTTCGCACAAAAACGTTTTGGTGATCGGCGCCGAAGTGTTTTCGCGCATTATCGATTTCAAGGATAGAACGACTTGCGTACTGTTTGGCGACGGTTCCGGTGCGGTCGTCATGACTGCGTCTGAGGAGCCTGGCGTGCTGGCGACCAAGCTGCATGCAAACGGCAGTTATGGCGATATTCTTTGCGGACCTGGAAGAATCAGCAATGGCGTGCTTGAAGGCAGTGCGTTCATGTACATGGATGGTCAGGCGGTATTCAAATTGGCAATCGGACTGCTCGACAAGGTTGCCAACGAAGCCTTGAAGCTTGCAAAAATGGATGCATCCGAAGTCGACTGGATAGTCCCGCATCAGGCCAACATCCGCATCATGCAGGGCACCGCGAAGAAACTCGGCCTGGGCATGGATAAAATGATCGTGACGGTCGATCAGCATGGCAATACATCTGCTGCATCGATTCCGCTGGCACTGGACGTCGGCGTGCGCGATGGCCGTATCAAGCCGGGTCAGAATGTCATGATGGAAGGTGTGGGCGGCGGCTTTACCTGGGGCGCCGTGCTGGCGCGCATGTAATTCCATATTCAATTCCGTATTCGCATATATCTGTTGACCATTCAAATTAAAAAATAACATGAGCAAATTCGCATTCGTTTTTCCAGGGCAAGGTTCGCAAGCAATCGGTATGTTGAACGGCTTTGCCGATAACGCCGTGGTGCAGCAAACACTGGCAGAAGCATCGGACGCATTGCAGTTCGATCTGGCCAGATTGATTGCGGAAGGTCCGAAAGAAGAACTCGATCTGACGACCAATACCCAGCCTGTGATGTTGACAGCGGCGGTTGCGATGTATCGCGCCTGGATTGCTGCTGGCGGAAAAACACCAGCGCTGGTCGCAGGCCATAGCCTTGGTGAATATTCGGCACTGGTGGCTGCTGGCGTTATTCCATTCAAGGATGCCGTACCGCTGGTGCGTTTCCGTGCCAAAGCCATGCAGGAAGCGGTTCCTGTCGGCCAGGGCGGCATGGCGGCGATTCTCGGTTTGTCCGATGCCGATGTGCTTGCCGTATGCGCAGAAGCAGCGCAAGGCGATGTGGTCGAAGCGGTTAATTTCAATGCACCTGCGCAAGTCGTGATCGCCGGACACAAGGCAGCAATCGAGCGTGCTTGCGAGCTTGCAAAAGCCAAGGGCGCCAAGCGTGCATTGGTGTTGCCAGTTTCTGCGCCTTTCCATTCGTCCCTGCTGAAACCTGCATCGGATCGTTTGCGCGAATACATGGCTGCAGTGGTTTTCAGTACGCCGCAAATTCCCTTGATCAATAACGTCGATGTTGCAACTGTCAGCGATGTGGACAGCATCAAGGATGCATTGGTGCGTCAGGCAGCAAATCCGGTGCGATGGGTTGAGTCGGTGCAGAAGATGGCGGCCGAAGGGATAAAAGATGTGGTTGAATGCGGCCCTGGTAAAGTGCTGGCTGGTTTGACCAAGCGTATTAATGGCGAACTGACAGGTCACGCCATTGTCGATCAAGCGTCGCTGGATGCTGTTTTGGAGCTATTGAAATAATGACTACAGTTGAATTGGCAGGTCAGGTTGCCCTCGTCACCGGCGCATCGCGCGGTATCGGCCGTGCCATCGCGCAGGCACTGGCGAAGCAGGGTGTAAAAGTAATCGGTACGGCAACGTCGGAATCCGGCGCGGCTGCAATCTCGGAATATCTCGCCGATGGCGGCAAGGGTGTTGTGCTGGATGTCAACGATGCTGCGCGCTCGGTGGCATTGATTGACGAGATCCAGAAGGAATTCGGTACCGTTACGATTCTCGTCAACAATGCGGGTATTACTCAGGATCAGCTGGCCATGCGCATGAAGGATGAAGAGTGGGACAGCGTGATTGCGACCAATCTGACATCAGTGGGGCGCTTGTCGCGCGCAGTGTTGCGCGGCATGATGAAAGCCAAGCATGGTCGTATTATTAACATTACATCGGTTGTGGGTTCTGCTGGTAATGCAGGCCAAATGAATTATGCTGCTGCCAAGGCAGGTGTGGCCGGCATGAGTCGTGCGCTGGCGCGCGAAATTGGCAGCCGCAACATTACCGTCAATTGCGTGGCACCGGGTTTTATCGATACCGATATGACCAAAACGCTGAGCGAACAGCAAATTTCTGCCTTGCTGCAACAGGTTCCGTTGGGACGTTTGGGTGTGCCGGAAGACATCGCCGCTGCTGTCAGCTTCCTTGCATCGCCTCAAGCGAGTTACATTACGGGTACCACCTTGCATGTCAACGGCGGAATGTACATGAATTAATGTTGTAATTAGGTACTTTTAGCTGAAGTTTCTGTTTTATTGGCGACAAAAGCTAAAAGTGAATTTTCAGTGCGCAAACCTGCTAAAATGCGCGCACTTTCTGTAACCACTCATTGGAGTTAAAACATGTCGGATATCGAACAACGCGTTAAGAAGATCGTCGCTGAACAACTGGGCGTCGCCGAAGCAGACATCAAAATCGAATCGTCTTTCGTGGACGATCTGGGTGCCGACTCGCTCGACACCGTTGAACTCGTGATGGCACTCGAAGATGAATTCGAAATGGAAATCCCTGACGAACAAGCTGAGAAAATCACTACTGTGCAGCAGGCGATCGATTACGCCAAGGCACACGTAAAAGCAGCCTAAGTTTTGTTGAACGACTCCAGGAGAATTGCTTGAGCCGCTCTAGTAAACGTCGTGTCGTAGTCACTGGTCTAGGTTGTGTTTCTCCCGTTGGTAACACTGTTGCTGATGCATGGAATGCCATCCTTGCAGGACAATCCGGTATTGCTACCATCACCAAGTTTGATGCGACTCCCTTCAGCACGCACTTTGCTGGAGAAGTAAAAAACTTCAATATCGAGGACTACATTCCCGGTAAAGAAGCGCGCCACATGGATACATTCATCCATTACGGCGTGGCAGCAGGTATGCAAGCCTGGCAGGATTGCGGTTTGGTCGTGACCGAGGAAAATGCCGAGCGTATCGGCGTCATTGTCGGTTCCGGCATTGGCGGTTTGCCGCTCATCGAAAATACGCATGCTGAACTGGTTAATCGCGGCCCACGTCGCATCAGCCCGTTCTTTGTGCCTGCTTCGATCATCAACATGATTTCCGGCCATCTTTCGATCATCTACGGTTTGAAGGGCCCGAATCTGGCGATTGTGACTGCATGCACCACCGGTTTGCATTCGATCGGCGCTGCCGGTCGCATGATTGAATACGGCGATGCGGACGTGATGATTGCCGGCGGTGCGGAATCGACCATATCGCCATTGGGTCTGGGCGGTTTCGCTTCAGCTCGTGCGCTGTCTTCGCGCAATGACGATCCGGCAACGGCTTCGCGTCCGTGGGACAAGGATCGCGATGGTTTCGTGCTTGGTGAAGGCGCCGGTGTCATGGTGCTGGAGGAGTACGAACATGCGAAGGCACGTGGTGCGAAAATCTATGCGGAGCTGGTTGGCTTCGGTATGAGTGGCGATGCCTACCATATCACTGCGCCGAACATGGATGGTCCGCGTCGCAGTATGGTCAACGCTTTGAAGAGTGCGGAAATCGCAGCCGATCAAGTGCAGTACCTGAATGCGCATGGCACATCGACTCCGTTGGGCGACAAGAATGAAACAGATGCAGTGAAAGCCGCATTTGGCGCGCACGCGAAAAAACTGACTGTCAATTCGACCAAGTCGATGACAGGTCATTTGCTTGGCGGTGCGGGTGGTCTGGAATCGGTATTTACCGTGCTGGCCCTGCATCACCAGATTTCGCCGCCGACCATCAATATCCTCAATCAGGATCCGGAATGCGATCTCGATTACTGCGCCAATACGGCGCGTGAGATACCGATTCAGTACGCCATGAAAAATAACTTCGGTTTTGGCGGTACGAACGGTACCCTGATTTTTGGTAAAGCCTGATAAGAATCCGGTCACCTTTCAAGGCTGACCGGATTTTTTACTTCAACCACACATGTCTATCGCGGTCTCTGCCGTGGTGCAGCCATCCAGGCAATTATTCTTGCTGGTTGGCGGAATGCTTGTGATACTGTTTTTCATAGCTGGCCTCATTGCTTCCGGCAGCATGGAAACTCTGCCGAGTGCAGCAAGAATTGTATTGGTGCTGATGTGTATTGCAGTGGCGTCGCACGTGTTTTTTCGTACGATGTGGCGCCGGAAAATACATGTCATCCACATTTCAGGCACCGGTCAGATTCGCGTGGCGCAGCGACAAAAGAGTGGGCTGTCTGAAGGTGGTAGTGTTGAAGGAGAGGTGGTGCATTTGCTGCCAGTATCCACACTATGGTCAGGTTTGTTACTCTTGCATTTGCAGAATGACCGGCAGCAAACTATTGTCGTGACGATTTTGCCAGACTCGGTTTCTCCTGCCAGTTTCAAGGCGCTGCTGCTTGCCTGTCGCTGGATAGTGTTGCGTCATGCAGATGCCGAAATCAAGCGTCAAACCGGGAATTAATTCTGGAATTTTTGAACCAATCGCGTTTCGCCCAGTCAATAATGCGAACCGCGTGCGTGTTGCAAAATAACAAGGGAATGGATTGACGACAGAACGCGATATTGATCAGCTCCTTGTCGAGCGCGTACAGCGTGGCGACAAAAAAGCTTTCGAGCTGCTAGTGATCAAATACCAACGAAAATTGATGCGACTGGTTTCGCGGCTTGTGCGCGACCAGGCTGAGGCCGAAGATGTGGTGCAGGAAGCATTCATCAAGGCATATCGCGCACTACCGCAGTTTCGCGGTGATTCAGCGTTTTATACTTGGCTTTATCGCATCGGTATCAACACTGCAAAAAATTATTTGGTTACTCAGGGACGTCGTGCACCGACATCAACTGAAGCTGATATCGAAGAGGCCGAAACTTTTGACGACGGCGAGCACCTAAGAGATATCAACACACCAGAATCGCTATTGGCTACCAAGCAAATCGCGCAAACGTTGAATCTTGCGATGGAAGAGTTGCCAGAGGAGTTGCGTATGGCAATTACCTTGCGAGAGATCGAAGGCTTGAGTTACGACGAAATTGCTGAGTCGATGGGTTGTCCCATCGGCACAGTGCGTAGCCGGATTTTCCGCGCACGCGAGGCAATCTCGGAGAAGTTAAGGCCGTTGCTGGATACGGCGCTCGATAAACGTTGGTGAAAAATAAATAAACGCTTTTGCTGTAAGTACAGGGGTAGCCTTAATTTTTTCGAGGTAGCGATGAATACGACGAATATGACGCGTGAACAGATTTCCGCTTTTGCTGATAACGAATTGTCCGATGGACATCTCGATATCACCTTGGCTGCGTTGCGTCAGCAGGACGGACGTGAGGCATGGAGTTTTTATCACAAGATTGGTGATGCCCTGCGCTCCGACGATTTGAACCTGCAGCCTGATGCTGCTTTCACTGCACGGATATTTGCCAGCCTTGACGCAGAACCGACGATCATGGTGCCGGCGGAAAAGCGCATTGGCGGCGGACGGGAAAATACACTTAAACGTTTTGCAATGCCCGGCATGGCGGTAGCTGCCGTTGCGGTTGCTGCATTCCTGACCGTGCCGCAAATGATGTCGCAGAATGCGCCACTGGTCGCGTCCCATTCCTCATCCGCACCTGTCGTACTGGCCGCAACCACACCGGAAACGGTCACTGTCGCCAGCCACGAAGGCGATGTGTTGCGCGATCCGCGCATAGACGAATATCTGCTGGCGCACCAGCGTTTCTCATCCTCTGTGTATAACAGTGCGCAATATGCACGCTCAGCCACGTTTGCTGTTGACTCGGACAAGTAATCGACATGCGGCAGACATTAGGAATTTTCCGGCTGGTTATTCTTTTTTCCAGTCTTCTTGCGTTTACTTCACACGCACAGAACGTTGAGTCATCAAGCGCGCAGCAAGACACGCACGCCTGGTTGAAGAAAATTCAATCTTCGGCACAGAAATTGAGCTATTCGGGCACCTTTGTGTATCAGCAGGGGAATCATGTTCGTACTTCCCGCATCACGCATATCCTGCATGGCAAGAACGAAGTCGAAAAACTTGAAATCCTCGATGGCAAACCACGCGAATACATACGCAACAATGAAGAAATTACCTGCTATGTTCCGGAGAGCAAATCGATACGGGTAGAAAAGCGCGTGACGCCGGACGTGTTCCCTGCAATTCTGGGTGCAAGCCCGGCCGATCTGGCAGAACACTACAAGCTGAAGAAAGGTGAAACGGGTCGCGTTGCCGGCTTCGATTGCCAGGCCATCATTCTGGAGCCGAAAGACAAGCTCCGTTATGGTTACAAGCTGTGGTCGGAAAAGACGACGGGTCTGTTGCTCAAGGCGCAAACCATCAACGAGAAAAACGATGTGGTCGAACAGATCGCCTTTACGCAACTGGTCATTGGTCATGTGGATCCCAGCCGCGTGAAGCCCAGCTTCAAGAATACGCATGGCTGGCGGGTTGAAAACACCGTCATGAGCGAAACGAAACTTTCAGGCTGGTCAGCCAAGAGCATGCCTGCAGGTTTCAAGAAAATTCGCGAAATGAAACGCCTGATTACCGATACGCCGGCAAATGCAACTGCTGAAAGTGCAGCGCCGACGCAGCGTGAAGTTTCACAGATTGTCTACTCGGACGGTCTGGCTGCAATCTCTGTCTTCATTGAGTCCGCATCGCAAAGCCGTACTGAAGGTTCGATGCAGCAAGGTGCGATGAACATCGTCGGCAAACGCCAGGGCGAACATTGGCTGACAGTAGTAGGTGAAGTGCCTGCGGAGGCCATCAAGCAGGTGGCCAATTCGATAGAATTCAAATCCGAATAATCGTCCGTCTTTTTTGAGTATATGAAAATGATGCTCCCAGTTCAGAAGAAACTCTCCGTTATCTTGCTTGGTGTCGCAAGTGCATTCCTTGTCCCGGTCGCCACTGGCTTGGTGCCATCGGCGATGGCGGCGCCATCTGTTGCCGGTTTGCCTGATTTCACTGATCTGGTTGAAAAAACCGGCGCTGCAGTCGTCAATATCCGTACGACTGAAAAGGCCAAGATCAATCAGGGTAATCCGACCAGCGAAGACGAAGAAATGCAGGAATTCTTCCGCCGCTTCTTTGGTGTACCGATTCCTCCGCGTCAGCAGCAGCCAGCGCCACGTGGCCGCAACAAGCCGGATGCCGAGGCTGAAGAAGAAGTACCGCGCGGTGTCGGTTCCGGTTTCATTATTTCTGCCGATGGTTACGTGATGACGAACGCACACGTGGTTGACGGTGCGGATGAAGTCTATGTCACCCTGACCGACAAGCGCGAATTCAAGGCCAAGATCATCGGCTCGGACAAGCGCACCGATGTGGCGCTGGTCAAGATCGACGGTACTAATCTGCCGCGCCTGACGGTAGGTGATTCCAACAAGGTCCGCGTGGGTGAATGGGTGATTGCCATCGGCTCGCCGTTCGGACTGGACAATACGGTGACGGCAGGGATTGTATCGGCCAAGGCGCGCGATACGGGCGAATACCTGCCGCTGATCCAAACCGACGTAGCGGTCAATCCGGGTAACTCCGGCGGTCCCCTGATCAATATGCGCGGCGAAGTCATCGGCATCAACTCGCAAATCTACAGCCGTTCCGGCGGCTACATGGGTATTTCGTTTGCGGTGCCTATGGATGAAGCGATGCGGGTTTCGGATCAGTTGCGTGCCAGCGGCAAAGTGACGCGCGGTCGCATCGGTGTACAGATTGGTGAAGTGACGAAGGACGTTGCCGAATCGCTTGGCCTGACGCGTCCGCAAGGCGCGCTGGTGCAGCGTGTGGAAGCGGGCGGCCCGGCAGAAAAAGCTGGAGTCGAAGCCGGTGACGTGATCTTGAAATTCAACGGCGCCACAGTTGAGCGCTCCAGCGACTTGCCGCGTGTGGTCGGCAGCACCAAACCGGGCACCCGTTCTACCTTGACGGTATGGCGCAAGGGCGCGATGCGCGATCTGAGTGTGATGATCACGGAACTTGAGCCAGAGAAGAGTGCAAAACAGGATGTGAAAAAAGCCAAACCGGAGCAGGTGGCGAATACGCTGGGTCTGGTCGTCAGCGACCTCACGGCGGCACAAATCAAGGATTTGAAAATTGATGGCGGTGTATTGGTCGAGTCCGCAGAGAATTCTTCGGCACGTGCAGGCTTGCGCGCCGGCGACATTCTGTTGCGCTTGAATAATACGGATATCAAGGATGCGCGCCAGTTCAATGCACTGGTGGCAAAACTGGATATCAAGAAAACCGCCTTGCTGCTGGTGCGCCGTGGCGACTCGTCGCAGTTTGTAACCGTCAAGCCGCACGTTCAATAAACACGTTCTCAGAGACAAGGCTGCCTGCTGAAAAGCTTGCAGCCTTTTCTTTTGACCGGAATTCAACCTTGATAAAATTTACTCTTTATTCGCGCAGTTATTGTCATCTGTGCGATGACATGCTGGCGGCCCTGCATGCGCTCAACCTCATTGAGCCACATTCCGTTTCTGTTGTTGATGTGGATGCCGATGAGTTGCTGCTTGCACAATACGATGAACTGGTGCCGGTACTCGTCGCCAGCAAAAGCGCTCAGCCGGCGCGGCAACTGTGCCATTATTTTCTGGATGAAGCGGCGGTACGGGCGTTTGTAGCCCGCGCTGAGGCGGATGCCGGCGGGGATGCGGTATAGAAAAAATTCGCCCGCCGGCTCGCAGGCCCGGAATTTACGGGCTTTCACCTCTGAAATACGGTAAAATGCCGGGGCCGTCATCCCTCTGTAACAAGGCGCTCGCTTGGGGAAATATCCCAGCACTGAGCGCTTTTTTTGTATGCAACCTGGTTAATGAACAACATCCGCAATTTTTCCATCATCGCCCATATCGACCACGGTAAATCGACACTTGCCGACCGCATCATTCAATTGTGCGGCGGCTTGTCGGATCGCGAAATGGAAGCGCAAGTCCTCGATTCGATGGATCTCGAGCGCGAACGTGGTATCACGATCAAGGCGCAGACCGCTGCGCTGTCATACAAGGCACGCGATGGTCAGGTCTATAACCTGAATCTGATCGATACGCCGGGTCACGTCGATTTCAGCTATGAAGTCAGTCGTTCACTATCCGCTTGTGAAGGCGCATTGCTGGTGGTGGATGCATCGCAGGGCGTCGAAGCGCAAACGGTGGCGAACTGCTATATGGCGCTGGATCTGGGCGTCGAAGTGGTGCCGGTACTCAACAAGATCGATTTGCCGAATGCCGATCCGCCAGCTGCCATGGCTGAAATCGAAGATGTGATCGGTATCGATGCAACGGATGCCGTGCAATGCTCGGCCAAGACCGGCCTGGGTGTGGCCGATGTGCTCGAATCGCTGATCGCCAAGGTGCCACCGCCTAAGGGTGACCCGGACGCGCCGCTGCAAGCGCTGATCGTGGATTCATGGTTCGATAATTACGTCGGCGTCGTGATGCTGGTGCGTGTTGTCAACGGTACCTTGAGGCCGAAAGAAAAAATTCGCTTGATGGCGAGCGGCTCGGTCAATCTGGTCGAAAACATCGGCATCTTTGCACCGCGCTCGGTATCGCTGCCGACGCTGTCGGCCGGGCAGGTAGGTTTCATCATTGCCGGCATCAAGGAATTGAAAGCCGCCAAGGTTGGCGATACGGTGACGCTGGCAAGCCGTCCGGCCGCCACGCCTTTGCCTGGCTTCAAGGAAGTGCAGCCGCAAGTATTTGCCGGCCTGTTTCCGGTTGAGGCAAATCAATACGATGCACTGCGCGATTCGCTGGAAAAGTTGAAGCTCAATGATGCTGCGCTGATGTACGAGCCTGAAGTCTCGCAAGCGCTTGGCTTCGGCTTCCGTTGCGGCTTCCTCGGCTTGCTGCACATGGAAATCGTGCAGGAAAGACTCGAGCGCGAATTTGACATGGACCTGATCACGACGGCACCGACTGTTGTGTATGAAGTCATCATGGGCGACGGCAGCCTGATCAAGGTCGACAATCCATCCAAGATGCCTGAGCCATCCAAGATTGAAGAAATACGTGAGCCTATCGTCACAGTCAATCTGTACATGCCGCAGGAATATGTAGGTTCTGTGATCACATTGTGTATCGCCAAGCGTGGCATACAGATGGATATGAGCTACCACGGCCGCCAGGTGAAGCTGGTGTATGAAATGCCGATGGCCGAAATCGTGCTCGACTTCTTCGATAAATTGAAATCGACGTCGCGTGGTTATGCGTCGATGGATTACGAGTTCAAGGAATATCGCGCCTCCGATGTGGTCAAGGTCGACATGCTGATCAACAGTGAAAAAGTCGATGCGCTGGCCATCATCGTGCATCGCTCGAACAGCCAGTATCGCGGACGTCAGGTGGCGTCCAAGATGCGTGAACTGATTCCGCGCCAGATGTTCGATGTGGCGATTCAGGCCACGATCGGCGCCAACATCATCTCGCGTGAAAACGTGAAAGCCTTGCGCAAGAACGTGCTGGCGAAATGTTATGGCGGTGATATCAGCCGCAAGAAAAAACTGCTGGAAAAACAAAAGGCCGGTAAAAAACGCATGAAGCAAGTGGGCTCGGTCGAGATCCCGCAGGAAGCGTTTTTGGCAATTCTACAAGTGGACGATAAATGACATTGCAAGACCTGTTGGGCAATTTTTCACTGATCCTCTTCGTCCTGACGATAGGAACAGGGATAGTCTGGGTGCTGGATGTTTTTTATCTGGCGAAAAAACGTCGCGCCAGGGCGGATGCCGTGCTGGCCGAATTCGATGCGCGCAATGCCAAACTGGCAGGCGAGGGCATCAAGCCGGACAACAATGGTCGCGCCGCGCTGCAAGCCAGCCTGATGCGCCAGCCGGCGTGGATAGAATATTCGGGCAGCTTTTTCCCGGTGATTGCGCTGGTGTTCGGCTTGCGCTCCTTCCTGTACGAACCGTTCAAGATTCCATCGACGTCCATGGTGCCGACCTTGCAGGTGGGCGACCTGATTCTGGTCAATAAATATACCTACGGCATACGTTTGCCCATCATCAACAAGAAAATCATTGAAGTCGGCAATCCGCAACGCGGCGACGTGATGGTTTTCAAATATCCGGAAAACATGACGCTGGATTACATCAAGCGCGTGGTTGGTGTGCCTGGCGATACCGTGACTTACCGCAACAAGCGATTAATTGTTAATGGAAAGCAAGTTTCTTACAAGCCATTGCCGGATTACCTGGATGAAGAGACACTGAGCTATTCCAAGCTGTTGACCGAGAATCTGAATGGCGTGGCGCATCAAATCCTGAATAATCCGCGTGCACCGTCCTATGTATCCAACCCGCATGATTTCCCGAATCGGGATTTGTGTACCTACGATGCAGAAGGATTTACCTGTAAAGTCCCGGCTGGACAATATTTCATGATGGGCGATAATCGGGATAACAGCCTGGATAGTCGTTACTGGGGCTTCGTTCCGGACAAGAATATTGTCGGAAAAGCATTTTTTATTTGGTTGAACTTGAACAGTTTCCCGAATAACCTTGGTCGTATCGGCAGTTTTCAATAATCCTTCAGGAGCGAGTACATGGCATTATCGTCAGGCATGCATCGTCGGCAAAAAGGCATCACCTTGGTGGGATTGATTCTGGTCCTGGCTATCGTTGGCTTGATTGCAGTGCTCGCGATGAAGGTGACGCCGACAGTGACCGAATATTTCTCGATCAAGAAGGCAATTGCCAGCGTCAAGGCATCGGGCGGCTCGATTCCTGAAATGCGTGCCGCCTTCAATCGACAGGCCGAGGTTGGCTACATCGATGCAATCAGTGGCAATGATCTGGAAATCATCAAGAATGGCGACGCTGCCGATATCAGTTTCGCCTACCAGAAAATCATTCCACTCGTCGGTCCCGCGAGCCTGCTGATCGACTATGCCGGCTCGACCAACGACAACAAATTAAAGAAAAAAGCTGCCCCTTAAGGCGAGAAGCGATCAATAAAATGGATGTAACGTTACTGCAAAATCGGCTGGGCCATACGTTCAAGGATGCTGTGTTGCTGCAGCAAGCCTTGACGCATCGCAGCCATAGCAGCGTGCATAACGAAAGGCTGGAATTCCTCGGCGACTCCATTTTGAATTGTGTGGTGGCTTCCTTGCTGTTCGATCGTTATAGCAAGATCGATGAAGGCGACTTGTCGCGTTTGCGCGCCAACCTCGTCAAGCAGCAATCCCTGTATGAAATCGCGCAGCGTCTGGAACTGTCGCAGTTTTTGCGTCTGGGCGAAGGCGAGTTGAAATCCGGCGGCTTTCGTCGTCCTTCGATTCTGGCCGATACGCTGGAAGCGTTATTCGGGGCGATTTTCCTTGATGCCGGCTTCAATGCCGCGCGCGATGTGATTCGTGCGCTCTATATTCCGATACTCGATAGCGTCGATCCGAAAACGCTGGGCAAGGATGCAAAAACGCTGTTGCAGGAATACCTGCAAGGCAAGAAGATCGCACTGCCGCAATACAATGTCGTCGCCACGCATGGCGCTGCGCACAATCAGGAATTCGAAATTGAATGCCTGGTGCCCAAGCTGGATATTCAGGTGTTCGGCACCGGTGGCAGCCGTCGCGCAGGCGAACAGGCAGCGGCCAAACTGGCGCTGGAGGCCGTGCAGGCAGCACTGGTCAAAACACCTGGCGCCAGCCGCAAGAGCAAGCCGCGCACCGCGCAATTGAAACTGGCCGGTATCGCGACTGTGCAGCCTGATGCACCGCCGCTCAATGAAGTCGCGCCGGTATCCAAATCCTCGAGCAAGGCCGATGCAAAAAATGCCAAGGCTGAGATAAAAGCAGAATCCGATCTGGCGACGCAACAGGACAAACCATCAGACGCACAAAAAAGCCTGATTGCCGAAGCGCATGCAGAACAAACATCCGACGCTGCATCTGACAATGCAGCAAACAAATCTTCTACCACTTCCCATTCCAAAATTGCATGACTGAATCCACCGCACTGTCTCACTTTCGATGCGGTTATATCGCGATCGTCGGTCGTCCCAACGTAGGCAAATCGACGTTGATGAATGAACTGATCGGCGCGAAGGTCAGCATTACTTCGCGCAAGGCGCAAACCACGCGCCATCGCATCACCGGTATTCAAACCGTGGACGATGCGCAGTTTGTGTATGTCGATACGCCTGGCTTCCAGACGCGTCACTCGAATGCGCTGAACAAGACCCTGAATCGCACGGTGACGACGACGTTGACCGCATCCGATGTGATCCTGTTTGTGATTGAGGCGGGTACTTTCGGTCAGGCCGATCAGCAAGTGCTGGATCTGATACCAAAGAACGTACCGTGCATTCTGGTGATCAATAAATCCGATCGCACCAAGGACAAGGCTGTACTGTTGCCGTTTGCCCAGCAAATTGCCGCCAAGCGCGACTTCACGGCAGTGGTGCCGGTTTCTGCAAAGCTGCGTTTCCAGCTCGATAATCTGCAAGGCGAGATCAAGAAACACTTGCCGGAAAATCCGCCGATTTTCGGTGAAGACGATATCACCGACCGCAGCGAAAAGTTTCTTGCTGCTGAAATCGTGCGCGAAAAACTGTTCCGTTTCGTCGGCGATGAATTGCCTTATACCAGCACCGTGCTGATTGAGAAATTTGAAGTCGAAGGCAATCTGCGTCGTGTTTTTGCTGCGATTCTTGTCGAGCGCGATACGCACAAGTCCATGGTCATCGGCAACAAGGGCGAACGCCTGAAGGATATTTCCACTCAGGCGCGGCTCGATATGGAGCGTCTGTTCGGTGGTCCGGTGTATCTGGAGATCTGGGTCAAGGTCAAATCCGGCTGGGCCGATAACGAAGCCGGCCTGCGCGCATACGGCTACGAATAAAACCGATTCAAGATGGCCGCACTCATCGTCGAGGTCCAATCTTCATCTGCTGCTTCCGCTGACGAACAGTCGGCGAGCAGCGGCGATGCCAGAGTTGTCCAGACTGCTGCAACGCCTGCCAAAACTACCACGCGTCGTCCGCGCACGCTGGAAAAAGACACCCGCATCGCCGAGCAACCTGGCTTCGTTCTGCACAGCTATCCGTATAAGGAAACCAGTCTGATCGTCGATGTTTTTACACGCGATCATGGCCGTATTGCGCTGGTAGCCAAGGGGGCAAAACGCCCGCATTCCAAACTGCGCGGCGTACTGCAAACTTTTCAGCCGTTGTCGGTGGGCTGGAGCGGCAAGGCTGAAGTGCGGACGCTGACCTCCGCCGAATGGGTAGGTGGACTTTTACCGCTTGAAAAATCGGCGCTCCTGTGCGGTTTTTATCTCAATGAATTGCTGGTCAAGCTGCTTGCGCGCGACGACCCGCATCCCGCCTTGTTCGATCATTACGTCAGTGCCTTGAATCAGCTGGCGCACGATGAACCGGCAGCCATCGTGCTGCGCAAATTCGAGCGTGCGCTGCTGAAGGAAAGCGGCGTTTCCGGCGACTGGACGATCTGTACCGCCACGCGCAATCCTTTGCTGGCCGGTTTGAATTACGTGGTCGATCCCGAGCGCGGCCCACGCCCGGTGCGCCCGGCCGATACCTGGCCGCAGGTTGCCGGCAAGACCCTGCTGGATATGGAGAAGGAAGACTACAGCGATGCGGCTACGCAAATGCAAAGCAAATTCCTGATGCGCTTCCTGCTTGCGCATCATCTGAATGGCGCACCCCTGAATACGCGCCAGATACTGATAGACCTGTTGCAGCTTTAACGGAATATTCAACATGAGTTTTCTCCAGCCACAATCATCGATCATCGATCTCGGCATCAACATCGATCACGTCGCCACTTTGCGCAATGCGCGCGGTACCGTGTATCCCGATCCTTTGCAGGCGGCCTTGCTGGCGGAAGAAGCCGGCGCCGATGCAATTACCTTGCATCTGCGCGAGGACCGGCGGCACATCAAGGATGCAGACGTCGAGTTGATCCGTCCGCAACTGCGTACGCGCATGAATCTGGAATCGGCGGTGACGAGCGAGATGGTCGATTTTGCCTGCCGCATCAAACCGCAGGATGTCTGTCTGGTGCCGGAACGGCGCGAAGAGGTCACGACCGAAGGCGGTTTGGATGTCGTCAAGTATTTTTCGGAAGTATCGGCGGCAATCAAGCAGTTGCAAGCTGAAGGCATACGCGTGAGCCTGTTCATCGATGCCGATGCGGCGCAGATCCAGGCCGCGGCTGAAGCCGGCGCGCCGGTCATTGAATTGCATACGGGACGTTATGCCGATGCACACGATGTCACGCAACAGCAGACGGAATTGCAACGGGTCGAGAACGGTGTGCTGGAAGGCGTCAAGCGCGGCTTGAAAGTCAATGCCGGCCACGGCCTGCATTACACGAATGTACAGGCAATTGCGGCGATTCAGGATATTGCCGAACTCAACATCGGCCATGCGATCGTGGCCCATGCGGTGTTCGTCGGCTGGCAAAATGCAGTACGTGAAATGAAGGCGATCATGACGACTGCGCGATTGAACGGACTGCAAAAATGATTTACGGCATAGGCACCGATATCATCAAGATAGATAGGATAGAAGCGGCGCTGGGACGGCATGGTGATCGTTTTGCCGAGCGCGTGCTGGGTGTCGAAGAACTGGAAAAGTATCACAGGCGCAAAGCCAAGGTGGCGGCGCGCGGTTTGCGCTTTCTGGCAACGCGCTTTGCGGCGAAAGAAGCATTTTCCAAGGCGATCGGTTTGGGTATACACATGCCGATGACTTGGCGTGCCGCACAGATTTTGAATGCGCCCGGCGGCAAACCTATCGTGGTTACCAGCGGCAAGCTGGCAGAATTCATGCAGGAAAACGGACTGACCGCACAGGTTTCGATTACAGATGAAGTCGAATACGCGGTCGCTTTTGTGATTGTGGAGAAAAAATGAACGCAGCAGTGGCTACAAATTCGGCTTCAAAATCAGCTTCAAATTCGACAGTAAATTCAGGCTTCGGTCCCGTGATGCTGGACGTAGTGGGTACGCAATTGTCCGCAGACGATATTCGTCGCATTCAACATCCACTGACCGGCGGCGTGATTCTGTTCGCCCGCAATTATAAAAACCGTGCGCAATTGACGGAGCTGACGGCAGCGATACATGCAGCACGCCCCGGTATCGTGATCGCAGTCGATCACGAAGGCGGGCGCGTGCAACGTTTCAAGACGGATGGCTTCACGCATTTACCCGCCATGCGCAAATTGGGTACCTTGTGGGACAAGGATGTGCTGGCTGCGACCAAAGCGGCGACGGATGTCGGTTATGTACTGGCGGCGGAATTGCGTGCCTGTGGCGTCGATCTGTCGTTCACTCCCGTACTTGATCTGGACTATGGCGAGTCCGGCGTGATCGGCGATCGCGCTTTCCATCGCGATGCGCGCGTGGTCAGCCTGCTGGCGAAAAGTCTGAATCACGGCCTGATGCTGGCTGGCATGCTCAATTGCGGCAAACATTTTCCCGGCCACGGTTTTGTCAAAGCGGATTCTCACCTGGAAATTCCAGTCGATGAACGCGAGTTGAAAGAGATTCTGGCCGAGGATGCAGCACCTTATGACTGGCTCGGTTTGAGTCTTGCAGGCGTGATGCCGGCACATGTCATTTATCCCAAGGTGGATAAACATCCAGCCGGCTTTTCGCGCAAATGGCTGACGATGTTGCGCAAGGATTTTGGCTTTGACGGTATTATTTTCAGCGACGATTTGAGCATGGAAGGCGCAAGTGTCGCAGGCACCGTGATCGATGGCGCGCATGCGGCTCTGGCAGCCGGCTGCGACATGGTCCTGATCTGCAATGCGCCGGATAAAGCCGATCAATTGCTGGCCGGTTTGAAGATCAAGGATGGCAAGGCAATGGCGAGATCGGCGGCACGCATTGCCGCGCTGACGCCGCAAGCGCCTGCATTGGACTGGAATGACTTGCAGCAGGAAGCACGGTATATCGCAGCGAAGAAAACAGCATTGTCGCTGGCTGCCGCTTGATGATGTTGTTCGGTTTTCGATAATGGGCAGGTAGTGCAATATGTCTGACATGGAGACGCCAGATCCGCGTGCAGTTGTGCTGGAGACGGTAGCCAAGCTGCCGAATCTACCGGGCGTCTATCGCTATTTTGATGCCGAGAATAATTTGCTGTATGTCGGCAAGGCGCGTGATCTGAAGAAGCGGGTATCCAGTTACTTCCTGAAAAATCTTGCCAGTCCGCGCACTGCGTTGATGGTCGAAAAAATCGCGCGGTTGGAAACAACAGTCACGCGTAGTGAAGCCGAAGCGCTGCTGCTTGAGAATAATCTGATCAAGACCCTGCAGCCGCGTTACAACATTCTGTTTCGTGACGATAAATCCTACCCTTACCTGAAAATCACCGGCCAGGAATTTCCGCGCATGGTGTATTACCGTGGCGCGGTGGACAAGAAGAACCAGTACTTCGGTCCTTTCCCCAGCGGCTGGGCAGTCAAGGAATCGATGCAGATTTTGCAGAAGGTATTTTTGCTGCGTACCTGTGAAGACTCCGTTTTTGCCAATCGCACACGGCCTTGCCTGTTGCATCAAATCCATCGCTGTAGTGCGCCGTGCGTCAACTACATCAGCCAGGAAGATTACGCACTCGATGTGGATAACGCGGCGAAATTTCTGCGCGGCCGACAGACGGAAGTGCTGGAAGTATTGCAGGCCAAGATGCTGGCCTATGCAGAAGAGCTGAAGTTCGAGCAGGCCGCGCTGGTGCGCAATCAGATCAATGCCTTGTCGCGCGTATTGCATCAGCAAAGCATGGACACCGGCGGCGATGCCGATATCGACATCATTGCAGTGATCGTGCAGGGTGGTCGTGCCTGCGTGAATCTGGCGATGGTGCGTGGCGGCAGGCATTTAGGCGATCGCGCCTATTTCCCTACGCATGTCGATAACGTGCTGACGAATGCGGAAGAGTCGGTGGCGGCGGAAGTGATGAAGGCTTTTCTCGCGCAGCATTACATCGATAAATTCATTCCCGGAACATTGATCCTGAATACGGAAATCGATGAGCCGGAACTGATGCTGGCCTTGATGGAGCAGTGCGGTCATCGCATCAACCTGATTTTCCAACCGCAAGGGCCGCGCAGGCAATGGCTGGAAATGGCGCAGAAGGGCGCGGAAATTTCGCTGGCACGTTTGCTGTCGGAGCAGGGCTCGCAACAGACACGCACGCGCATGCTGGTCGATGCATTGAAGATAGACGTTGAAGATATCGAAGCATTCCGCGTCGAATGTTTCGATATCAGCCATACGCAAGGTGAAGCGACGCAGGCTTCGTGCGTGGTGTTCCATCATCATGCGATGCAGAACGGTGAATACCGTCGCTACAACATCAACGACATCACGCCTGGCGACGATTATGCAGCGATGCGGCAAGTGCTGTTGCGTCGCTATGAAAAGGTGGCGAACGGCGATGGCGTGATGCCCGATGTGGTGTTGATTGACGGCGGCAAAGGGCAGGTTGAAATGGCGCGCCAGGTTTTTGTCGAGCTGGGACTGGATATCAGCCTGATCGTCGGTGTCGCCAAAGGCGAGGGACGCAAGGTCGGCCTGGAAACGCTGGTCTTCGTCGATGGCCGTGCGCCGCAGGAGCTGGGTAAGGAATCCGGCGCCTTGATGCTGATTGCGCAAATTCGCGATGAGGCACATCGCTTTGCCATTACCGGTATGCGCGCCAAGCGTGCCAAGGCGCGACAGACCTCACGGTTGGAGGAAATAGAAGGCATAGGCGCGAAGCGACGGCAGAAATTGCTGGCGCGCTTTGGCGGTCTGCGCGGCGTGATGGATGCCAGCGTCGAGGATTTGGCATCGGTCGAAGGCATTTCGCGGCAATTGGCAGAAGACATTTACAAGCAATTGCATTAGATTACGGGTGCGCATGCAATGCGTGCTTATGCGAGACTCAGCACATTCATGAAAATGTAAAGTTTGATATGCCCATCAATATTCCTATTCTTCTCACATGGTTGCGCGTTGCGCTGATTCCGCTGATGGTTGGCGTGCTGTACATACCGGATGCCTGGCTGGGATCATTCAATAAAACGCAAGGCCTGGCCGCCACCCTGATTTTCATTGTTGCTGCCCTGACTGACTGGATAGATGGTTTTCTGGCGCGTCGCTGGAATCAGACTTCGGCCTTCGGTGCATTTCTCGATCCGGTGGCCGATAAATTAATGGTGGCCGGCGCCTTGCTGGTGCTGATCGAACTTGATCGCGTCAATGCCGTCCTCGCGTTCATCATCATCGGTCGCGAAATCACGATTTCCGCCTTGCGCGAATGGATGGCGCAGATTGGTGCAGCGAAATCGGTTGCCGTCAGCTCGCTCGGCAAGATCAAGACTATTGCGCAAATGGTGGCGATACCGATGCTGCTTTATTACGACAGTATCTGGGGTATCAATCTCAAATTCTGGGGTGACATTCTGTTATGGGTTGCGGCAGTGCTTACTGTCTGGTCTATGTTTTATTACCTGCGCAAGGCCTGGCCGCTGATCAAGGAAAGCGCAGGACATTTGCTGTAAGTTTGACGCGCAGAGTGCTTGACAAGCAAAGTCATTCCTCTATAATACGCACCTGTTGTTGATGCGGGAGTAGCTCAGTTGGTAGAGCGCAACCTTGCCAAGGTTGAGGTCGAGAGTTCGAGACTCTTCTCCCGCTCCAGATTTCTACAAGGGAGCTGATCAGGCTTCCTTTTTTATTGATTGATAAGTCGGCAGTAATTCTGCAGTCGTCATTTCAATCAGGTAGTTGAAATAGCTGTAATGAAGTAGATGTAAATATGCGGGAGTAGCTCAGTTGGTAGAGCGCAACCTTGCCAAGGTTGAGGTCGAGAGTTCGAGACTCTTCTCCCGCTCCAGATTTCTACAAGGGAGCTGATCAGGCTTCCTTTTTTATTCGCGAGCAGTGCCAGTTTTTTCGCAATTCGGTTTTAGTGTTTGTGTGTGTCGCATGTAGCAGGTTTGATTCGCGATACAATACGAATCCGTGGCGGGGTAGCAAAGTGGTTATGCAGCGGCCTGCAAAGCCGTTTACGCCGGTTCGATCCCGACCCCCGCCTCCAGTTTTTCCAAAAGCGCCGAGGGCGCTTTTATTTTTTGTCTGTTTTAGAATCGTGACATGCCCGGGTGGTGAAACAGGTAGACACAAGAGACTTAAAATCTCTCGCCGGTAACGGTGTACCGGTTCGATTCCGGTCCCGGGCACCAAACTCATGAAAGTCTATAACCTTTGTTGTGAACATGATCATCGCTTTGAAGGATGGTTTGCTTCCGAAGATGACTTTCTCACGCAATCCTCGCAACATTTGATCGAATGCCCACTGTGCGGCAATCAAACGATCAAACGCTTGCCATCTTCCCCTCGTTTGAATTTATCCGGTGCCACTGCGCGTGCGCGTGAGGACGGCAATCGCGTGCAGGATCAATTGATGGAATTTGCACGCAAGGTGATTGCCGATACTGAAGACGTTGGTACCCAGTTTGCCGAGGAAGCGCGCCGTATTCATTACAATGAAGCGCCCGAGCGCGGCATTCGCGGTGTGGCGACGGTTGAAGAACGCGCTGAACTCGCCGACGAAGGTATTGATGTCGTATCCTTGCCGCTGCCAAATACATTGAAACAATCGCTGCAATAATTTGATCGGAACCGATATGCGCCACATTGCATCGCTGGACGAACTCAGGAATCTGGCTGGCCAGGAAGTTGCAGTATCCGACTGGGTACTCATCGATCAGGCGCGCATCAATCTGTTTGCACAAGCCAGCGGCGATCATCAATGGATACATGTCGATATCGAACGCTGCCGTAGTGAGTCACCATACGGTGTGCCGATTGCACATGGCTTCCTGACGCTTTCCCTGCTGCCCATGCTGTTGCAGTCTTCAATCACTTTTCCACCGTGCAAACTGGCCGTGAATTACGGTTTGAATAAGGTGCGTTTCCCGGCGCCGGTGCTAGTCGATAGCCGGGTGCGTGCACGACTGTTGCTGCAATCGGCGGAAGAATTTTCCGGCGGCGTGCAGATGGTATGGGAAGCGACGATGGAATGCGCGGATGGTGAAAAACCGGTTTGCGTGGCGGAACTGATACTGCGGCATTACGCTTAAGACGAACGATTTTTCCTGCTACGAAAAATCGTTCGCCTGGTCTGCCCTGATTAATGTTTGGCGTACTGCGTTGCGCCGAATAATATTTCCTTCGATTTATCATCGGTGATCGGCTTGCGTACATCGGTAAACAGCGTGACGCCTTTTTGCACTGCGGGACGCGCACTGATTTCATTGAACCAGCGTTGCACGTTGGGGAAGTCCGCTAATTCTATCCCCTGATTTTTCCACGAACGCAGCCACGGGAAAGTGGCGATGTCGGCGATGGTATAGGTTTCGCCGGCGAGGTAGCTGCTTGCTTCCAGGCGCTTGTCGATGACACCGTACAAACGCTTTGCTTCATTCGTGTAACGATTGACTGCATAGTCGATTTTTTCCGGTGCGTAGAGACGGAAGTGGTGCGCCTGACCCAGCATCGGCCCGACGCCGCCCATTTGAAACATCAGCCATTGCAGGGTCGTGAATTTTTCTCTATCGGTAGCGCCGAGAAATCTGCCTGCCTTGCCAGCGAGATAAACCAGGATGGCACCGGACTCAAACAAGGACATCGGTTTGCCGTCCGGCCCCTTGCTGTCAATAATCGCCGGGATTTTATTGTTGGGCGAAATCGCCAGAAACTCCGCTGTGAACTGGTCACCGGCACCGATATCGATATGATGCATGCGGTAAGGGAAGCCGCATTCTTCCAGCATGATGTGAATTTTGTGACCGTTGGGTGTGGCAGTGGAATAAAGGTCTATCAATTTTTTCTCCTGAAGTAGCCGTGGCGTGCAGAAGCGCATGCGCAAATTTTGTACGATTATGCAGAAATTTGTATTTGTCTGCTTTGGCTGGTAATTGCAGACAGAGAGTGCAGAAGAATGGAGGCTTACAGTCCGCGCGACTTGCGGTATTGATGCAGCACTTCTTCCATGGTGGTGTATCGCGACTCTGTCTGTAGCGGCAGTAGTGGCGCGTAATTAATGGTTTGCACGACCCAGTCCTTGGCGCGTTCGCCGACATCCAGCACATTGATGCAACCAGGGGATTGTTCCAGATTGCCGAGGAACAGCCGCTGACCGGTGATCGCGTAGGACAGCACGGCGCGATTGACGCCGCCATGCAGCACCAGCAGCACGGTATCCCACGATGCATCTGCGCGCAGTCTATCGATGACGGGATGGATGCGATCGATCAACTGGCCGACGCTTTCGCCTGCGAGAAATTGCTTGTGTTCCTCTGCCATGCAGGAGAAGGCGCTGGTGAAGGCTTCTTCCAGATCATCGTCGAGAATGTCTTCCAGCACGCCGCCACGCACTTCCTGAAATTCCGGCCATTGTTCGAGTTCGATTTGCTGGCCGGTTTCTGCCAGCACGCGCAGTGCAGATTCGATCGTGCGCGGCAGATTCGATACGATCACGCGATCGAAGCGTATTCCTTGTTGCGCGAAGACCACTCCTGCCGCGCTGGTTTGCCTGCGGCCTTGTTCATTTAGCGGTACTTCATCCGGCGGGTAGGGTGTGCCGTCGGCATCGAAGTAGGTCACACTGCCGTGGCGCATCAGATAGACGCGCCGTCTTTTTGTCGCGTTCATTTGCAATTCATTTGTAATGCGGTGCGCGCTTTTCCAGAAATGCATGGATGCCTTCCTGTGCATCGCGATGATTCAGGCTATCGACGAAGTGATTTTTTTCGATTTCGAAATGCTGCGGCAGCGAATGATCGCGCACTTCTCTCGCCAGCGATTTGATGCGTTCGACAGCATGGCCTGACAAGGCGGCCAGTTCATCGGCCCAGTCCAGCGCAGTTTGCAGCGTTGAACCATCGGCGACGATGCGGTTGATGACGCCGAGATCGTGCAAGCGTTGTGCCGGAACAGGTTTTCCTTCCAGCATGATTTCAGTTGCCAACTGACGCGGCAAGGCCTGCGACAAGAACCAGGACGAACCGCCATCCGGCGTCAGGCCAACCTTGATATACGACATCGCGAATTTCGCATTGCTGCCGGCGACGATCAGATCGCAGGCCAGCGCCAATGAAAAGCCCGCGCCTGCGGCCGCAGTTTCGACTGCGGCAATCACCGGTTTAGGACAATCGCGGATCGCTTCTATCCAGCCGCGCAGACTGTCGACTGCATCTGCCTGATCGCTTCTATCCTGCGCGCGCAGTTCCAGCAAGGTGTTGAGATTGCCGCCGGCGCAGAAAAAATTGTCGGCGCCGGTCAGGATCACGGCGTGTACCGAGTCGTCGCGTTCTGCAGTGGAGAATGCTTCGATTGCTGCGGCGAACATATCCGGATGCAGTGCGTTTTTTGCGCCGGGATTGGAAAGCGTGAGTATGAGTGTTGCTTCGTGGCGCGATGCCTGGATTTCAGCCGACATAGGGTCTCAATAGAATGAATCAGTGCCTGAGAATATACATGAAGGCATTGTGTTGTACAGAATCTGCATATGCATTCCGTTGCATTGTCTGCGTGTGCAAGTCCAATTCTGCAAACAATTGTCATACACCGCCGGTTTGCTTTGACGCTGCCCGAATTGTTAATTCACAATGACTGCGCTTGGAATGGCATTGTTCCAGCATAGAATACGCACGTATTTTTATATTAAGAGGACTCTATGGCTCGGCCCGAAAAGGTTCGTCTAGGCGAAATCCTGGTTCAACAAAAATTAATTTCCGAGGAGCAACTTCTGTTTTCTCTGACGGAACAAAAACGAACAGGTCGCAAACTCGGGCGTGTTTTTGTGGAAAACAGTTTGGTGACCGAAGAGCAGATATCGACTGCGCTCGCTAGACAGCTGGATATCCCGTATATCAATATCAAATTTTTCAATGTCAATCCGGAGACTGTGCGTCTGTTGCCGGAGACGCAGGCGCGTCGTTTTCGCGCCATCGTACTGGAAGATCGCCGCAAGTCGCTGCTGATCGGCATGGCCGATCCGACTGATCTGTTTGCCTACGATGAAATTTCCCGTTCGCTCAAAAGAGATATTGAACTCGCCGTCATCAATGAAAGCGAGTTGTTGCAGGCGATCGATCGCATTTACCGCCGTACTGAAGAAATCACCGATTTCGCACGTGAGCTGGAAGAAGATCTGAGCGACGGCCCGGTTGATTTCGGCACCATGGGCATGACGCCGGGGCTGGAAGAGGCGCCTATCGTCAAGCTGCTGCAATCCGTGTTCGACGATGCGACGCAGGTGCGCGCGTCCGATATTCATATCGAGCCGCAGGAAGGGCGTTTGCAGATTCGTTTCCGTATTGATGGTGTTTTGCATTTGCAGACAGAAGCGGATATTAAGATCGCTGCGTCGCTGGCATTGCGTTTGAAGTTGATGTCCGAACTGGATATCTCGGAAAAACGCCTGCCGCAGGACGGACGTTTTGCAATCAAGGTACGCCATCAAAATATCGATGTGCGTATTTCGACCATGCCAACGCAGTATGGCGAATCGGTCGTGATGCGGCTACTCAATCAGAGCGGCGGCACCTTGATGCTGGACTCCATCGGCATGCCGGTCGAGATGATGAAACGCTTCCGTCAGATCATTCGGCGCCCGAATGGACTGGTGCTGGTAACCGGCCCTACCGGCAGCGGTAAAACCACGACGCTGTATGGTGCGCTGGCAGAATTGAATTCGCTGGAACGCAAGCTGATTACCGTCGAAGATCCAGTCGAGTATCGTCTGCCCGGCATCAATCAGGTACAGGTCAACGACAAGATCGATTTGAGTTTTGCCCGCGTGTTGCGTTCTGCATTGCGGCAGGATCCGGACGTGATTCTGGTCGGCGAGATGCGCGATCAGGAAACCGCACACATCGGTATGCGCGCTGCGCTGACCGGCCATCTGGTGCTATCCACCTTGCATACGAACGACGCCATCAGTACGCCGATTCGCTTACTTGATATGGGGGTGCCGCGCTATATGGTCGCCACTTCGCTGCAGGTAGTGTTGGCACAACGGCTGGTGCGGGTTATTTGCGAAAGCTGTGCGACCGACTATGAATTGCTTCCAGCCGAACACGAATGGTTGACAAGCGAGTTGGGCGATACGGTCAATGCGCATCGCTACAAACATGGTCGTGGTTGTTCGCACTGTAATGGCACAGGTTATCGCGGACGTACCGGCGTGTATGAAATGCTGGAAATGACAGAAGCCGTGGCCCATGCGGCAAACAGTCATGACCCTACGCATTTCATCAAGGTAGCCGAAGGGCAAATGGCAGGGCAAACCTTGCGACGTCATGCGGTATCTCTGGTTGCCGTCGGCAAGACCACAGTCAGCGAAGCGATGCGGATTACCAATCAGCAGGAAGATTGAACAGACGCACCGATGGTGCAGTATGCAAGGTCCGGGATGGAGTTAAAAGTTGGCGTGAAATAACAATGTTGTTTCACGCCAATTTTTTATCGCAAGACTTCTCATAAATGCGGTATTGCTCCGCGTTCAATTTTCTGCTCGCGATGAAAAACCGTTTTTCATCAAACGCGATGTGAAATCGATTCAATCGCGTATGCGTCATTTTCCAGTGAAATTTCACCTTGAATGCTCGTTTAATCGCCGCAATTATTTCCATGTGGAAATAATTTTATTTTCCCCGATGCGATTAAAAAATGCCGAGCATGCTCGATAAATTTCCGTGTGGAAATTTATTAGCACTTAGTTCCAACACATTCGTTAAATTTTGTTAATTGGCGTAATTACTTGTGTTGGAGGAAGCTTTTTTCTCTTACTCTCGCGCATGATTTAATTTTAGGAATCAATGTGCCGTTTTTCGCATACAAGGCTCGCAATGCACGTGGAGAAATGCTGCAAGGTGTTCTTGAAGGTATGGACAGCGGCAGTGTGGCCGATCAGTTATTTACTACCGGTGTCACGCCAGTCGAGATCGTTGTAACGGTCAAGCCTGCAGGCAGCGATGGCAATGACTGGTGGAGCAAGCTGACTGCACCGAAGATACGTTCGATCGATGTGCAATTGTTCAGTCGCCAGTTGTATACCTTGTTGAAGGCAGGGGTGCCCATCATGCGCGGACTGGCAGGTTTGCAGGAATCTGCGATCAACAAGTCGTTCGGACTTGTGGTCAAGGATTTGCGCGAATCGCTGGATGCAGGACGTGAATTATCTGCCGCCATGCGTCGTCATCCAAAAGTGTTCAGCCCGTTTTATACCAACATGGTACGCGTGGGTGAAATGACAGGACGGCTGGAAGAAGTATTTTTGCGCCTGTTCGATTACCTCGAGTTTGATCGCGATATGCGTCAACGAATTCGTACAGCTTTGCGTTATCCGATCTTTGTTGTATCGGCATTGATGGTGGCAATGATCGTGATCAATCTGTTTGTCATTCCGACCTTTGCCAAGGTGTATGCAGGTTTCAAGGCCGAGCTGCCGTTCATGACAAAGATGCTGATCGGGACGTCGAACTTTACGGTGCAGTATTGGTATCTGTTGCTGGCGATAGTTTTGGGTGCAGCGTTCGCTTTCAAAATGTATGTCGATACAGCGAACGGCAGGTACCAATGGGACAAGTTCAAGCTGCGTATTCCGATTGCCGGAAAAATCATGTTGAAGGGAACACTGGCGCGTTTTGCTCGCAGCTTTGCGCTCTCAAGCAAAAGTGGCGTACCCATCGTGCAGGGCTTGAACGTGGTGGCGCAGACGGTAGGCAATACCTATATCGCCAGTCGTATCGAACAGATGCGCGATGGTGTGGAACGCGGTGAAAGCATTTTGCGTACGGCAGTGACAACCGGTGTGTTCACACCAGTCGTGATGCAAATGATTGCGATCGGCGAAGAGACAGGTGAGCTGGATAGTCTGATGGATGAAATCGCTGCCATGTATGAGCGTGAAGTCGATTATGAATTGAAGACCTTATCCGCGCAGATCGAACCGATTCTGATTGTCGGCTTGGGGATACTGGTGCTTGTCCTGGCTTTGGGCGTGTTCCTGCCGATCTGGGATCTGGGCAAGGCAGCCCTGGGTCGCTGATGCGGAATCAGTCAGGCTTCGGAACAGGATGTGCGCATCGGCAAGGGGGATTTACCTTGCTGGAGTTGATGGTGGTGGCCTGCGTTGTTGGCGTACTGGCGACGGTGCTGCTCAACCGTGTGCGTTTCTACCAGAAGATGGCGGAAAAAACGGCGGTGGAACAGACGGTAGGCGTGTTGCAAAGTGCATTGCAGTTGCGCGTTGCATCGCTGATCGTGAATAACCGCCTGGATGAGGCCAGCGATCTGGTGCAGCAGAACCCGATGCTGTGGCTGGCGCAAAAGCCGAACAATTATGGCGGCGAATATTTTGATCAACTGCCGGAAGGCGATGTGTCGGGGCGCTGGTATTTCGATTTGAAGGAACGCAATCTGGTGTATTTCGTGCATAGCGCTGCGAAAGGCAAAGATACCGCATTGCCGCAGTTGCGTTTCAAGACAAATTTGTTGTTGGCAGCAAGAAGTTTTCCAGTGGCGGAACGGCCGGTTTCTGGAAAGGCAATTGAAGGTGTAGTGCTGGAACAGATCGTTCCGTATGTGTGGGATTGAGTTAATTAATTTTTTACAGGGAGTTTCAAAATGAAAGTGAAATCTTTTTCCAAGCAACAAGCCGGTTTTACCTTGATTGAACTGGTCGTTGTGATTGTTATT
>NZ_JBEBPO010000009.1:0-45296 GCF_040395855.1 Herminiimonas fonticola
TCAGATTCAACATCTGGCCAAACAGCTCGAACGCTTCGCGCTTGTATTCCTGCTTCGGGTTCTTTTGCGCATAGCCGCGCAAATGGATACCCTGGCGCAGATGATCCAGTGCGGCCAGATGTTCACGCCAGTTCGAGTCGACCGACTGCAACATCACACCGCGCTCGAAACCGCCGAACGATTCCCGACCGACGATGGCAACTTTTGCTTCATATGCAGCATCGGTTACCTGCAGCAAACGTTCGAGCAATTCCTCGTCCGTGATGTTCGGCTCGGCTGCCAGTACGTCGGCCAGCGAAAAATCAACTTGCCATTCATTACGAACCAGCTCATCCAGCGTCTTCAAATCCCACTGCTCTTCCATCGACTGTTCAGGGACATAAGTACGGAACAAATCGGCGAAGACGCCCTGGCGCAATGAAGTAATCAACTCGGACACATCCTGCGTCTCAAGCAACTCATTACGCTGCTGATAAATCACTTTGCGCTGATCGTTGGCGACGTCATCGTATTCGAGCAATTGCTTGCGGATATCGAAGTTGCGTGCTTCCACCTTGCGCTGTGCCGATTCGATCGAACGCGACACGATGCCGGCTTCAATCGGTTCGCCTTCCGGCATTTTCAGCCTGTCCATGATGGCGCGCACGCGGTCGCCGGCAAAAATGCGCAGCAAGGCGTCGTCCAGCGACAGATAGAAACGCGAAGAACCCGGATCGCCCTGACGACCGGCACGACCGCGCAACTGGTTATCGACGCGACGCGATTCATGACGTTCGGTACCGATGATGTGCAGACCGCCGGCAGCAACCACCTGGTCGTGCAGCGATTGCCATTCATCGCTCAGTTTTTGTGCCTGCGCCGTTTTTTCGGTTTCGCTCAAGGCATCATTGGCTTCGATGATCTGCACTTGCTTGCCGACGTTGCCGCCCAACACGATATCGGTACCGCGACCGGCCATATTGGTTGCAATCGTGATTGCCTTGGGACGGCCTGCTTGCGCAATGATTTCTGCTTCGCGCGCATGCTGCTTGGCGTTCAGCACGTTATGCGGCAAGTTGGCTTTATTCAAAATACCGGACAACAGTTCGGAATTTTCAATCGAGGTTGTACCAACCAGTACCGGCTGACCGCGCTCGTAGCAATCCTGAATATCCTTCAGCATTGCACCGTATTTTTCTTCCGATGATTTGTAAACCTGATCCTGCCTATCCTTGCGCTGGTTCGGGCGGTTTTGCGGAATCACCACCGTTTCGAGGCCGTAGATTTCCTGGAATTCGTAGGCTTCGGTATCAGCCGTACCGGTCATGCCGGCCAGCTTGCTGTACATGCGGAAGTAGTTCTGGAACGTGATCGACGCGAGTGTCTGATTTTCGTTTTGAATCCGCACACCTTCCTTGGCTTCCACCGCCTGGTGCAAGCCATCGGACCAGCGACGACCTGTCATCAGACGGCCGGTAAATTCATCGACGATCACGACTTCATCGTTCTGCACCACGTAATGCTGATCCTTGTGATACAGCGTGTGTGCACGCAATGCCGCATACAAATGATGGATCAGGGTGATGTTGGCGGCATCGTACAGCGATGCGCCTTCCGGCAACAAACCCATGCTCGTCAGAATCTGCTCGGCTTTTTCATGCCCTGCTTCAGTCAGCAATACCTGATGGGCTTTTTCATCCTTGGTGTAATCGCCCGGCACTTCTACCGTGCCTTTGCCGTCCGGCGTTTCTTCGCCGATCTGCAGCGTCAGCAGAGGCGGCACTGCATTGATCTTGTGATACAGCTCGGTATGGTTTTCTGCCTGGCCCGAGATGATCAGCGGCGTACGCGCTTCATCGATCAGGATCGAATCGACTTCATCGACGACGGCAAAATGCAGGTCGCGCTGCACGCGATCGGCCGTATCGTAGACCATGTTGTCGCGCAGATAATCGAAACCGAATTCGTTATTCGTGCCATACGTAATATCGGAGCTGTAGGCAATCTGCTTGGCATCGTGATCGATCTGCGACATATTGACGCCGGTCGACAGACCGAGCCAGCCGTACAGCGTGCCCATCCATTCGGCATCGCGTTGTGCCAGATAATCATTGACGGTAACGACGTGGACACCCTTGCCGGCCAGCGCATTCAGATAGGTCGGCAGCGTCGCCATCAGGGTCTTGCCTTCGCCCGTGCCCATCTCTGCAATTTTCCCGTAATGCAGCGTCATGCCGCCTATCAGCTGCACATCGAAGTGGCGCATCTTCAAGACGCGCTTGCTGGCTTCGCGGCAAACGGCAAACGCTTCCGGCAGGAGATTGTCTATATCCTCACCCTTGGCGAGACGCTCCTTGAATTCCGGCGTCTTGGCCTGCAAGGCAGCATCCGATAGCTGTTCCATCGCCGGCTCGAGGGCATTGATTTCACGAACGGTCTTTTGATATTGCTTGAGTAAGCGCTGATTGCGGCTACCGAAAATCTGAGTCAGTAATGACATGCTTGGATTCTAAAAAAGGCGCCTTGAAACAACTGGATACAGCAAGAAAACTCACTTGGACTGCATCAAATTGGGCTGGGCTAAATTGTGGATTTTATCATGTGCTTTCCGGCATATTGGGCTTATCAGTCCGGAAACAATAGCTACTTGCTGAAAGCGATGCCGATCCGACGCGTTCAATGCAGACTATATTGACATTCGCTTATCAGCAACGACCACGACGTTCACTACAGGATACCGCCAAATACATGGCTATCACCGTCATTTAGCCGCAAGTCTGGCCTGATTGGCACCTGCCAGCAGAAACTTGTGCGGATCCTGTGCCACGCCCTTGATGCGCACCTCGAAGTGCAGATGCGGCCCGGTCGAGCGGCCGGTAGTGCCGATATCTGCAATATGCTGGCCGCGTCGCACAATATCGCCGACCTGCATCAACAACCGCGAGGTATGCGCATAACGCGTGATCATATCGTTACCATGATCGATCTCCATCATGTTGCCGTATTGCGGATGAAATTCAGCGACGGTCACAACGCCACCTGCTGCCGCCAGAATCGGCGTGCCGATAGGCGCGGCAAAGTCGATGCCTTCATGCATGGCACTGCGCCCGGAAAAAGGATCGAGGCGCCGGCCGAAAGTCGAGGCGTTATAGCTGACGTTGACTGGCTGGCTGGTCGGCAGCAACTTGGATTTGATCTTGTCGCTCATGAGTGTTGATTCAACGACATTCATGTAATCGGCACGCCGTTCCACATCATGCGCCATCGCATCAAGCAGCGCCTTGAATTCGGATACAGTCAGATCACGACTGCTCGTGCTGTCCATGGGTTCCATGCCGCCACGTCCAGGCATTTCCTTGAAATTGAATTCGCTCGGCTTGACGCCGGCCAGGCCCTGCACGCGCTCGCCGAGCGCATCCAGACGCATCAACTGCGCCTGCATCTCGCCGACACGGCGCGCCATCAAGGCCAGATTCTCTTTAAGGAATTTTTCTTTTTGCGCTTCGTCGCCTTGCGCGTTCGCGGTGAACATTTCACGCAATGGCGATGGCATATGCGCCGCATTGCTGGACACCAGATAGAACAGCAAAGACGTCATCAGCAAAAGCGCCACCACCAAACCGGCAACACCCAGCATCAGGTGCCGATGCGTCAGAGTGACGGATTTGGCATGGGTAAAACGTGGGTGCAACAAAATAATCTGCATCGCGACTCCCTTGCCTCGCCGGTCGGCAGCGAGGTGTGATAAGGTTTCATGACGATGCGCGCACCTTCATTTACCCCTTTCAAGCAAAACACTCCTTCGCAAAAAAATGCAAAGGGTGCTGCGGAATTTCTACGTTCCCACGACAAGATGGCGGCGCTCATGCCGTCCATCACGCGTATGGCCGCACTGCAAAAAGACTGTGCGGCAGCGTTGCCAGCCATGTTTATTCATTGCGCTGTATTGCAATTCGAGGCAGACCAGCTGGTTCTGTCCGTACCGAATGCGGCACTGGCTGCGAGACTGAAGCAGCAATGTCCAAAACTGCAAGACGAATTGCTGCAGCGGGGTTGGCAGATTAATTCAATCCGCCTCAAAGTGCAAGTAAGCAAAACACTTGCAAAATCAACAGCTTCCACCCCTTTGGTGCTGCCGACGCAAGCCCTTTCGGCATTTTCCGAACTCAATGCGGCACTGGAAGACTCACCACGCAACCAGGCATTGAAGAATGCACTCGCTGCAATGATGCAGCATCATCGCAGCGCGAAATAAAGTCAGAAGCACATTCAAAAACGAAGATAGAACAGACGCCGTTGCGACATGAGTGCCGCGATACCGCATGACGCCTGCCGTTTCGCAGACGTCAGACCGTCAGTTCAGCACCCACTCCAGCCCGGCCTGGCGCGCATAGTCTTTGGGCGCCGCTTCAATCCGGTCGAAGGTGACGATTTCATAAGCATCAGGCTGTTCCAGCAAGGCGCGCACCAGCAGATTGTTCAACATATGGCCGGATTTGTGTGCGTTGTAGCTGGCAATCAATGGATGACCGACCAGATACAGGTCGCCGATCGCATCCAGAATCTTGTGTCGCACGAATTCATTGTCGTAACGCAGGCCGTCGGTATTGAGAATCCGATATTCATCCATCACGATCGCGTTTTCCAGCGAGCCGCCGCGGATCAGGCCCATGCCGCGCAGGGTTTCCATATCCTGCATGAAACCGAAGGTACGCGCACGCGCCACATCTTTTACATACGATTCAAAACTGAAGTCGATTTCCGCAGTCTGACCAGTGGCATCGACGGCAGGATGATTGAATTCGATGAAGAACTTGAGCTTGAAACCTTCATACGGCTCCAGTCGCGCCCAGATTTCGCGCTCACCACTGCCGTGGCGTACTTCCACCGTTTTCTTGATGCGGATGAATTTTTTGGCCGCTTCCTGTTCCTGCAAACCGGCTTGCTGCAACAGGAACACGAAGGACGATGCGGAGCCATCCATGATAGGTACTTCTTCTGCTGTCAGGTCGACATACAGATTATCGATACCAAGGCCGGCACAGGCCGACATCAGGTGTTCGACCGTCGATACCTTGGCATCGCCCTCCTGCAAGGTGGAAGCCATGCGGGTATCGCCGACGCGCAGCGCTTGCGCGGGCAACTCCACCACCGGATCAAGATCGACGCGATAGAACACGATGCCAGTATCGACAGGAGCTGGACGCAACGTCAATTCCACCTTGGTTCCGGAATGAAGGCCTACGCCGACGGACTTGACTAATTGTTTGATGGTGCGTTGTTTTAACATCACAAGATTATAGCAATCAAACCTTGAAACAGACATCGCGGCCACCGGCCATATTGCGCGGAAAACAACAGCCATGCGAGCACAAGGAAGTTGCCCGACCAGCCTCATTCTCTTGCACAAAATAAAAACGGCGCCCTGGGCGCCGCTTCTCATGCTTGCACGGAAACCGTGAAGCTTAGATTTGTTCCAGCAATTTTTCTGCTGTCGATACTTCCAGATGACCGCTGTCTTCCACGTTCAATTGCTTGACGACGCCGTCTTCCACCAGCATCGAATAACGTTGCGAACGTACACCCAGGCCGCCCTTGGTCAAATCGAATTCCAGACCCAGCGCCTTGGTGAAGGTGCCGCTGCCGTCAGCGATGAAACGCACTTTACCGGCTGCTTTTTGGTCACGGCCCCATGCGCCCATGACGAATGGATCGTTTACCGAGATGCACCAGATTTCATCAACGCCTTTGGCTTTGAACTGGTCCGCTGCCTTGATGTAACCAGGCGCGTGTGTTTCGGAGCAGGTTGGCGTGAATGCGCCTGGCACTGCGAAAATTGCGATTTTTTTGCCTTTGGTTGCTTCGTGCACCATGACTTTGCTTGGACCAACGGAACAAGCTTCGCTTGCTACGTCGACATACTCTGCGAGCCGCGCTTCTGGCAGCTGATCACCAATTTTGATTGTCATTGCGAATTCCTTTGATTGATTTATAACGGCAGTGCCGATTAGAAAACGCCGCGCACGGGGCGCGGCGTAGAAACCGAAGTATGCCTTGTTCTGACTGTTTTTGCAGGCAGTTTGATAACTTGCATCAAACTGCCTGCCGGCAACAGAAAAAACGCGGCAGAAATCAGCAGGAAGTCAGTAAGGCTGCTTGCTTAGTCAGCCTGTTTGCGCAGGAAGGCTGGAATGTCATAGGTTTCCATACCGTTCTTTTCCAGTGCGCGCACGGTGTCCGACGCCGATTCACGGCGCCATACTGCCGGCGCCTTCAAACCGTCAAACGAAGCCGCCGGCTGGGCGCTGCCCTGCATCATGCCGGTGTTGGCCATCATCGGCTCATTGTGCGTACCGGTGCGCAACATTGGTGTTTGCACCAGTTGCACGCCTTTACGCGCACGACCCAGACCGGTCGCAACTACGGTAACGCGGATGTCGTCGCCCATTTCATCGTCGTACGCGATACCTTGCGCAATCGATGCATCAGGTGCAGCGAATGCACGCACGGTTGCCATGACTTCCTTGATTTCCTTACCTTTGAGGCTGCGGCTGGCGGTAACGTTAACCAGCACACCGCGCGCACCGGACAAATCGATACCGTCGAGCAAAGGCGAAGCAACTGCCTGTTCCGCTGCAATGCGTGCACGGTCAACGCCATGCGCTGTTGCGGTACCCATCATTGCCTTGCCTTGCTCGCCCATGATGGTTTTCACGTCATTGAAATCGACGTTGATGTGACCAGGAACGTTGATGATTTCGGCAATACCGGCCACCGCGTTGTTCAGCACGTCATCGGCGTGTTGCAGCCATTCGATCATGCTGTCGTCTTCATAGATCTCTTCCAGTTTTTCATTCAGGATGATGATCAGCGAATCGACATGCTGGCCCAGCGCTTCCAGACCTTCATCGGCGATGTCCATGCACTTCTGGCCTTCGTACGAGAAAGGCTTGGAAACCACAGCCACCGTCAATGCACCCTGTTCACGCGCGATTTGCGCAATGATAGGTGCGGCGCCGGTACCAGTACCACCGCCCATGCCTGCTGCGATGAAAACCATGTGCGCGCCGCGCAATGCGTCTTCGATACGCGGACGGGTTTCTTCAGCCAGTTGACGGCCGACTGCAGGCTTCATACCGGCACCCAAACCGGTTTCACCGATTTGAATGACGTTATGCGCCTTCGACAATTGCAGCGCTTGCGCATCGGTATTGGCGACGATGAACTCCACGCCGGATACGCCTCTGTTGATCATGTGTTGCACCGCGTTGCCACCCGCACCGCCGACGCCAACCACCTTGATCACGGTCCCTTGTGCCACATTTTCGAGCATATCGATTTCCATGATATTTCCTTAAAGAAGTTGCAGTTTCCAGTTGCTAATCCTCACGCGGTGTGACGACTAGCAACTGCTAACTGCGGGTTAATACAAAATTAAAATTTAAAAAACCAAAAACAGAACTTAAAAACCAAAACTTAAAAATTACCCAGGAACCATTCCTTCATACGACGGAAAATCGCGGTTGCCGATCCATCCTGACGCGTGACGATGTGTCCGCGCAGATACTGCTTCTTCGCTTCCAGTAACAAACCCAACACTGTTGCATAACGCGGACTACGTACTACATCTGCCAGTTGGCCGTTGTATTCGGGCGTACCCAAACGCGCAGGCTTCAGGAAAATATCTTCTGCCAATTCCACCATGCCGGGCATCATCGAGGTGCCACCGGTCAAGACAATGCCGGACGACAGCACTTCTTCGTAACCGGATTCGCGCACCACCTGGTGCACCAGCGAGAACAGCTCTTCGATGCGTGGTTCGATAACCGCCGCCAGCGCCTGGCGCGACAAGGCGCGCGTACCGCGATCGCCCAGACCCGGCACTTCCAGCGTTTCGCCCGGATCGGCCAGCACCTGCTTGGCCATGCCGTAACGCAGCTTGATTTCTTCCGCTTCCGCCGTCGGTGTGCGCACGGCCATTGCAATGTCGTTGGTGATCTGGTCGCCGGCAATCGGGATCACTGCCGTATGACGAATCGCACCTTCGGTGAAAATCGCAACATCTGTCGTCCCGCCGCCGATGTCGATCAGCACCACACCCAGTTCTTTTTCATCCGGCGTCAGCACCGCTTCGGCAGATGCCATCGGCTGCAGAATCAGATCGGACACTTCCAGACCGCAACGACGTATACATTTGACGATGTTCTGCACGGCAGAAACTGCACCGGTGACGATGTGCACTTTCACTTCGAGTCGGATGCCGCTCATGCCGATTGGTTCACGCACGTCTTCCTGATTATCGACAATGAATTCCTGCGGCACCGTATGCAGCAATTGCTGATCGGTCGGAATGTTGACCGCCTTCGCCGTTTCAATCACACGTGCAACATCGGTCGCCGTGACTTCCTTGTCCTTGATCGCTACCATGCCGCTGGAATTGAAGCTGCGGATGTGATTGCCGGCGATGCCGGTAAACACATTGCGTATCTTGCAATCGGCCATCAGCTCGGCCTCTTCCAGTGCACGCTGTATCGATTCGACTGTCGCCTCGATATTGACGACCACGCCCTTCTTCAAGCCGCGCGATTCGTGCTGGCCCAGACCGATCACCTCGTGACGTCCATTCGGCATCACCTCCGCCACCACGGCCACTACTTTCGAGGTGCCGATGTCGAGACCAACGATCAGGTTTTTTGCGTCTTTTGTCATGTTTTTCCGCTTACTTTTTTTTACTCTCAGATCCGACTTTCAGTCCTTGCGCCTGCAAGGCCAGACCGTTCGGATAACGCATATCGATACTTTCAATTCTGTCCTGCAAGCGTGCAAGCAATTGCGGATAAATTCCCACCAGTCGCTCCACACGTTCCTTCAAGGTCGTACTGCTTTTCTCCCTGCCCAACTCTACCGTCACGCCATTGCTCAACTTCATCGTCCACGCATAACGCCCGGACAGATACAGCGTTTCCACTGTCACATTCATGGGTGCAAACCATGCGTTCAAATCGTTCAATCTGGCGACCACTTCCTTCTCGCTGCCCAGCGGGCCGTTGAATGCCAGCAGCTCTGCATCCTCTTCCGCTTCGGCCAGATTGGCGGTAAATACATCGCCTTTGGTCGACAGCAACCGTCCGTCTTCGCCCCAGGTCCCAAGCGGCGTGTGCTCTTCCAGCATCACCGTCAAGCGGTTCGGCCATTCGCGACGCACGGTGGCCTTGCGCACCCACGGCACCGCTTCAAACGCCTGCCTTACCGATTCCAGATTCGCGGTAAAGAAATTTCCCTTGATGCGCGACAAAGCCGTACTGCGCACCGTGAGCGGATTAATGTGGCGCAATTGCGCCTGTTCCGCACCCTCGATGCGAATGACCTTCAGCGTAAAGTACGGCCTTTGCGCGACCCACCACAGGCAGGCAGAAATCAGTGCGAGCGCAACCAGCCCGAACAGGGCATTGGCGGTTGCATTCAGCATTTTGATGTCTTGCCACATAGCGCGCTCTATCGTCCTAAACGTTGTGTGACGGTTTCAATTCGGTTTTTGCGGAACGCAAAATCTCTATGCACAAATCTTCATAACCGGTACCCGCCACCTTGGCCGACATCGGCACCAGCGAATGGCTGGTCATGCCGGGCGACGTATTGATCTCCAGCAGGAAAGGCTCATTGTCCGATTCGCGCACCATGAAATCGACACGCGACCAGCCGACGCAACCGATGGCATTGAATGCGCTGACCGCCAATGCCTGCACGCGCTTGGTGAAAGCTTCGTCAAACGGTGCCGGACACAGGTATTGCGTATCGTCGCTGAAGTATTTGTGTTCGTAATCGTAGTTGCCTTGCGGTGCGCGTATCTCGACGATGGGCAAGGCGCGCGCATTACGGCCGCTGCCGATTACCGGCACTGTCAGTTCACGTCCCTTGATGAACTGTTCGACCAGCACCACCTCATCGTATTTGGCGCACAGATCGAAACCGGCCTGCATGCCATCCGCTGCCTCCACTTTCGCAATACCGATGGTCGAACCTTCATGCGGCGCCTTCAGCATCAGCGGCATACCGAACTCTGCAGCTACTGCATGCAATTGATCGATGGTCGTGTGCTGCGCATCCAGTACGGTGAATTTTGGCGTTGGCACACCCTGGCTCAGACAGATACGCTTGGTCATCACTTTATCCATCGCGATCGACGACGCCATCACGCCGGGGCCGGTATAAGGAATACCCAACTGCTCCAGCGCGCCCTGCAAAGTGCCGTCTTCGCCGTAGCTGCCGTGCAAGGCAATGAACACGCGATCGAATTTTTCCGCCGCCAATTCGGCCAGACTGCGCTCGGCCGGATCGAAGGCATGTGCATCCACGCCTTTGCTTTGCAGCGCCGCCAGCACACCCTTGCCCGACATCAAGGACACTTCGCGCTCGGCAGAACGCCCGCCGAACAACACGCCGACCTTGCCGAATTCCGTTTTCAAATTTTGTCCTGTTGTCGTCATGTTTAAACCTGATCCTGCATTTGCTTCAACTTGGCCGGTACACCGCTGATCGAACCTGCACCCATCGTAATCACGACATCGCCATCCTTGACAATATTCATGATGGTCGATGGCATGTCGGCGATCTGCTCAACGAATACCGGATCGACTTTGCCGGCCACACGCAATGCATGTGCCAGCGTGCGACCATCGGCGGCAACGATAGGTTGCTCACCGGCGGCATACACTTCTGCCAGCAACAGCATGTCGGTAGTCGACAGCACCTTGACGAAATCCTCGAACAAGTCACGTGTGCGGGTATATCGATGCGGCTGGAATGCCAGCACCAGGCGACGGCCCGGATACGCGCCGCGCGCTGCTGATATCGTTGCTGCCGTTTCCACCGGGTGATGACCGTAATCGTCCACCAGAGCAAACGAGCCAGCAGGCTTGCCGTTGACGTCCCGAATATTTATTTCGCCATAACGGGTAAAGCGACGGCCGACACCGTTGAATTCCGTCAGCGCCTTTTGCGTCGCCTTATCGTCTACACCTAGCTCACGCGCAATCGCCACTGCGGCACAGGCATTCTGCACGTTATGCATGCCAGGCTGATTCAGACTGACCTGCATAGGTGCATAACCCTTCTGAATCACTGTGAACTGCATATGACCATCCACCGCTTTGGCATCGACAGCGCGCACCATCGCATCTTCATGAAAACCGTACGTCGTGATCAGCTTGGAAATGCGCGGCATGATTTCACGTACGGTCGCATCGTCCAGGCACAGTACCGCAACGCCGTAAAACGGCAGACGCTGCGTGAATTCGACGAAGGCCGTTTTTAGTTTTTCAAAATCGTGCTCATACGTTTCCATATGATCGGCATCGATATTCGTGATGACTTCAATCACCGGCGACAGGTTCAGGAAGGAAGCATCGGATTCATCGGCTTCCGCCACGATGAATTCGCCGGTGCCGAGTTTGGCATTTGCACCCGCGCTGTTCAGCAAGCCGCCGATCACAAACGTCGGGTCCAGTCCGCCTTCGGCCAATACGCTGGCGACCAGACTGGTCGTCGTGGTCTTGCCATGCGTACCGGCAATCGCAATGCCGCGTCGCAAACGCATCAGTTCAGCCAGCATCATCGCGCGCGGCACGATGGGAATATGTTTTTCACGCGCCGCAACCACTTCCGGATTGTCCTGCTTGACTGCGGTCGATGTCACGATCGCATCGGCATTGGCGATGTTTTCTGCTGCGTGTCCGAGTGTCACTTTGGCACCCAGTTCAACCAGACGGCGCGTCGCCGCATTACTGCCCAGATCGGAGCCGGAAATGGTATAGCCGAGATTCAGCAACACCTCTGCGATGCCGCTCATCCCGCTGCCGCCAATTCCGACGAAATGAATATTTTTGACTTTGTGCTTCATATGTTCTTCACTAACTTTTCAAGTACATCGGCGATGGCGGCATTCGCATCGCGCCGGCCGTTCGCATACGCTGCTTCGGCCATCTGTTTGCATTTTTCACGCGTCATGTTTTGCAGCAGGTCCGCCAGACTAGGTGCCGTCAATTCGCTTTGCGGCAAATGAATCGCCGCCTGTTGCTGTTCCATCCAGCGCGCGTTATCGCGCTGATGCGTGGTGGTCGATACCAGCAAAGGCACCAGTACGCTGGCCACGCCGGCTGCCGTCAACTCGGAAACGGTGATTGCACCGGCGCGACAGATCACCAGATCCGCATCCGCATAACGGCGCGGCATGTCATCAATAAAATCCACCACTTCCGCTGCCACGCCGGCTTGTGCATAGCGTGCGCGCAAGTCATCGATATTTTTCTTGCCGGACTGATGCGTCACCAGCGGGCGTTGCTCCGCCGGAATCAGGGCCAGCGCCGTCGGCAGCGCCATATTCAATGCCTGCGCGCCCAGACTGCCGCCCACCACCAGAATTTTCAGCGCACCGCTGTGCTGCGCATAGCGCTGTGCCGGCGGCATCAGCGCACTGATTTCAGCACGCACCGGATTACCTGTCACCAGCGCCTTGTCAGCTGCGCTGCCAAAATCTGCCGGAAAACCGAACAGCACACGCTGCGCAATCGGCGTCAGCGTCTTGTTCGATAACAGCAAGGCGGCATCGGCATTCAGCAATACCAGCGGTATGCCGCGCAATTTCGCCATCCAGCCGCCCGGCACCGTCACGTAACCGCCCATACCCAGTACGACGCCGGGCTTGCGCCGCGCCAGAATCGAGAAGCAGGTGCCGAAACTGGCCAGCAGGCGGAACATGCCCGTGACCGTATGACGCAAGCCTTTGCCGCGCAAACCGGAAAAGGAAATCGTATCCATCGCAATACCGCTCTTCGGCACCAGATCGCGCTCCATACCATGCTCGGTACCCAGCCACGTCACTTCCCAGCCGCGCGACTGCATCGTGTCGGCAATCGCCAGGCCCGGGAAAATGTGGCCGCCGGTACCGGCTGCCATGATCAACAGCCGCTTATTCATATGCGACCGCCTTTCATCAACACGCGGTTCTCGTAATCGATGCGCAACAGAATCGCGAGACCTATGCAATTGATCAATACGCCGGAGCCGCCATAACTCATCAGCGGCAAGGTCAAACCCTTGGTCGGCAACAGGCCGAGATTCACGCCCATGTTGATGAACGCCTGCACGCCGATCCAGATGCCGATTCCCTTGGCGACCAGACCCGCAAAGGTCAAATCCATTGCAATCGCCTGCCGGCCGATTTCAAACGAGCGCTTGATGATCCAGTAAAACAGAGCGATCACCACAAAGACGCCGACAAAACCAAGCTCTTCTCCGATCACTGCCAGCAGAAAATCGGTATGCGCTTCCGGCAGGTAATGCAGTTTTTCGACACTGCCGCCCAACCCGACACCGAACAACTCGCCACGCCCGAATGCAATCAGCGAGTGCGACAATTGATATGCCTTGCCAAGCGCGTTTTCTTCTTCCCACGGATTCAGATACGCAAAAATACGCTCGCGACGCCACGGCGACAGCAAGATCACCATGCTGAAAATACCGACCAGCGTCGCGCCTATGCCACCGAACCAGATGCCGTTGATACCGCCCAAAAACAGGATGCCCATCGCGATGCAGACGATCACGCCGAAAGCGCCCAGATCCGGTTCCAGCAACAACAGCAGGCCGACGAAGCCGATCGCCAGCGTCATCGGCATGAAACCCTTGGTCAGCTTGTGCATCACCTGCTGCTTGCGCACCGTGTAATCGGCGGCGTACAGCACGACGAACAATTTCATCAATTCAGACGGCTGCAGATTGAAGACCTTGAACGACAACCAGCGACGCGCACCGTTAACGCCCTTGCCGACGCCAGGTACCAGCACCAGCACCAGCAGAATCAGCGTCGCGACGAACAGGTAAGGCGCAAGTTTCTGCCAGGTTTCCATCCGCACGCGGAAGGCCAGCAAACCGGCAATCAGCGAAACACTGATGAACATCGCCTGCCGCGTCACGAAATGCGCATTGTCGTAACGTGCGTACTTCGGTGAATCCGGCAGCGAGATCGAAGCCGAATACACCATCACCATGCCGAACAGCATCAGCAACACCACGACCCATACCAAAGGCTGGTCGTAGGCCATCATCTTCGAGCGCTGGTCGAGACTGGTCACGGCTTTTTTGGCCGCTGCACTGGAAAATGATGGGAAGGCGAATTTCATATCGCAACCTCGCCGCGCGACAAACCGATTTCACGCACGGCATCGACAAACACTTGCGCGCGATGCGCATAATTCCTGAACATGTCGAGACTGGCGCAAGCCGGCGACAGCAACACTGCATCACCGGCCTGTGCCAGCTCTGCCGCCTTCTGCGTCGCTTCTTCCAGCGTCATGCAATCGGTCAATTCAACACCGGTAGCTGCAATCGCAGCACGGATGCTTGCTGCATCCTTGCCGATCAACACAACGGCGCGCGCATATTTCGCGACCGGATCAGCCAGCGGCGAAAAATCCTGTCCCTTGCCATCGCCGCCGGCGATCAGGACCAAATGCTTTGCGCCGCCATCCTGACTGACGCCCAAACCATTCAATGCCGCTACCGTGGCACCAACGTTGGTGCCTTTGCTGTCGTCGTAATACTCGACACCACCGATAGTCATCACATGCTCAACGCGATGCGGTTCACCGTGATATTCGCGCAAGCCGTGCAGCAACTGTGCAAACGACAAGCCGATCGCACGGCACAGGGCCAGCGCCGACAAGGCATTGATCGCATTGTGCTGCCCGCGTATCTTGAGCGCATCCACCGGCATCAGTTTTTTCGTCGAGATCGCCAGTTCGACGTTCTCTTTCTTGCGACGTTTTTGCGGCAACTCTTCTTCCGCTACCGCTACCGACAGCCAGCGCATGCCGTTTTCATCGGCCAGGCCGAAGCAATCTGCCTGCTCTGCTTCATCGGCCCCGAAGGTGATAACCGTGGCAGATGGCAAAGCCATTTGCATGACCAGCGCATCGTCGCGATTGAGTACGCGTACCGTGCTGCTGCCGAAAATACGCGCCTTGTCGTCAGCATAGGCAGCCATGTCGCCGTGCCAGTCCAGATGGTCTTGCGTCAGATTCAATACCGTCGCCACATCTGCCTGCAGGCTATAGGTGAAATGCAACTGGAAACTCGACAGCTCCAGCACCCACACTTGCGGCAATTGATCGTCAGCCACTGCCTGATCGAGCCTGTCCAGTGCAGCCGGGCTGATGTTGCCGGCGACCTGCACACTCAGTCCGGCGCGCTGGCACAGCAAGCCGACCAGGCTGGTGACGGTCGTCTTGCCATTGGTGCCGGTAATTGCGATGACTTTCGGCGCGTAATTTCTTTCTTCCTTCAGCGCCGCCAGCGCCTGCGCAAACAATTCGATTTCGCCCCACAGCGGAATTTCCTTTTCTTCCGCAACAGGAATCAGTGCTGCCAGTTCACGCACAGGCATCAGCCCCGGGCTGACCGCAACGAAATCGATACCATCGAGCAAGGCAGCGTCGAAAGTGCCGGCAATGAATTCAGCCGTCGGCGCCAGTGCGCGCAATTGCGGCAAACGATCCGGTTGCGCGCGCGTATCCGCCACGCGCAGCGACGCGCCGCAGCGGACCAGCCACTGCGCCATCGCCAGCCCGGATTCACCGAGCCCTAGCACCAGAACATGTTTACCTGCGTAATTCATCTTTATATGTTTCTCTCACGCTTAGCGTAATTTCAATGTGGACAAACCAAACAGCACCAGCATCATCGTGATGATCCAGAAACGCACGACGACCTGTGTTTCCTTCCAGCCTTTTTGTTCAAAGTGATGATGCAGCGGCGCCATCAGCAAGATGCGGCGGCCGGTACCGGTGCGCATCTTCGTGTATTTAAAGTAGGCAACCTGGATCATCACCGACAGCGTTTCCACCACGAATACGCCGCCCATGATGAAAAGCACGATTTCCTGCCGCACGATGACGGCGATGGTGCCGAGTGCACCGCCCAATGCCAGTGCACCGACATCACCCATGAACACTTGCGCCGGATGCGCGTTGAACCAGAGGAAGGCCAGACCTGCACCTGCCATCGCACCGCAGAAAATAATCAATTCGCCGGCACCCGGAATATGCGGAATGAACAGGTATTTGGCGTAAGTGACGCTACCGGTGAGGTAGGCAAACAAACCCAGCGCCGTACCGACCATCACGGTCGGCATGATCGCCAGGCCATCCAGGCCGTCAGTCAGGTTGACCGCATTGCTGGTGCCGACGATGACGAAATACGTCAGCGCGATAAAGCCCCACACACCCAGCGGATAGCTGATGGTTTTGAAGAATGGCACGATCAAATCCGCTTTCGGCGGCAAGTCCATGCTGAAGCCCGATTGCACCCAGGCGACAAACAGATCGAGGAATTGCGAATTGCTGGGTGCAGAAACCGAAAACGCCAGATAGACAGCCGCGAACAAACCGATAATCGATTGCCACATGTATTTTTCGCGCGAAGCCATGCCTTTGGGATCCTTGTAGACCACCTTGCGGTAATCATCGACCCAGCCCACAGCGCCGAAACCCAGTGTCACGATCAGCACGACCCAGACGAAACGATTGCTGAGATCGGTCCACAGCAAGGTCGAAACTCCGATCGCCAGCAAAATCAATGCACCACCCATGGTCGGTGTGCCGCTTTTGATCAGATGCGTTTGCGGTCCGTCGGTACGCACAGCCTGTCCGACCTTCAGGCGCTGCAGCATGCGGATGACCATCGGGCCAAAAAACAGACCGATAGCCAGCGCCGTCAAGGTCGCAAACACGGCGCGAAAGGTAATGAAATTAAAGACCCGCAACGGTCCGATTTCATCCTGAAAATGTTGTGCCAGCCAGAGCAGCATATTAGTGGGCTTCCTGAGTTTGTTGTCCGAGCAAATGCTGTACCACGCGTTCCATTTTCATGAAACGCGATCCTTTCACCAGCACCGTTGCATCTGCAGCGAAGATCGCTGCAAGTGCATCGTTTAATGTTTCCACGCTGTCGTAATGCTGCGCGCCGGCACCGAATGCGCTGACGGTGTGACGCGCCAATTCACCCAGCGTGAGTACATGCTCAATTCCGTTTGCACGCGCATACGCGCCGATTTCTTCGTGATATTGACGGCCGTCGCTACCGACTTCACCCATGTCGCCCAGCACCAGGATGCGCGGCGATGCAGTCTGCGCCAGCACGTCGATCGCAGCACGCACCGAATCCGGATTGGCGTTATAGGTATCGTCGATCACCAATGCGCCACTGGCCGCAATCTTGCGTTGCAAGCGTCCGCTGACCGGCGCAAAGGTTTGCAGGCCGCGCACGATCGCATCCGCTGCAATACCGATTGCCAGTGTGCAGGCAATCGCGGCCAGCGCATTGCGCACGTTGTGCACACCGGCAGCCGACAAGGCGACGGTAAATTCTTGTTTGTCTGCAGTGATCGACAAATCGCTGCCGAAGGCATTCGCCACGTAAGTGCAACGCACATCTGCATCGTCCGAAAAACCGAAAGTCAGCATCTTGCGTTGCGCTGCGTATTCGCGCCACAGCGGCGTAAATGGATCGTCGGCCGGGAACACGGCCGTGCCATCTGCAGGCAAGCTGGCAAGTACTGCGCCATTTTCCCTGGCAACAGCTTCCACGCTCTCCATGAATTCCTGATGCTCGCGCTGCGCATTGTTCACCAGCCCGACCGTGGGCTGTGCAATCGCCGACAACACGGCGATTTCACCAGGATGATTCATGCCCAGCTCAATCACTGCTGCCTTGCACGCTGCATTCAAACGCATCAGCGTCAGCGGCACGCCAATGTCGTTATTGAAGTTGCCGCGCGTCGCCAGATAGTTATCCGTACCGAAAGCGGCATCGAGAATCGCGGCGATCATTTCCTTGACGGTGGTCTTGCCATTGCTGCCGGTCACGCCTATCAGCGGCAAATTGAATTGCCGGCGCCAGTAGCAGGCCATCTCACCGAGCGCAATGCGCGTATCCGGTACGATCAGTGCGGGAACATTCAAGCCGGCAGGAATGGTTTCCGCAACGACAGCAGCGACCTTGCGTTCTGCCACTTGCGGCAGAAATGCATGTGCATCGAAACGTTCGCCGCGCAAGGCGACGAACAAATTGCCGGCGGCCACATTGCGGCTGTCAGTCGACACGCCGTCGAACGCGGCATCGCTGCTCGCGGTCGCATTCTTGATCGCTGCCTGAAGCATGTTCAAGGTGGCTTTCATCAGCTCGCTCCCTGCATCACGCGCGCAGACAATGCCAGTGCGGCATGATCGGCATCGAGGAACGGCTGCTTGCGGCCCTTGATTTCCTGATACGCCTCATGGCCTTTGCCGGCCAGCAGGATGACATCCTGCTTCGCCGCATTCCTGCCTGCATACAGAATCGCCGTGGCGCGATCTTCCATGATGTGCGGCGCATTTTTGTCAGCATCTATACCGGCCATAATGTGCGCAATGATGGTGGCCGGTTCTTCGTAACGCGGATTGTCGCTGGTCACGATGATGTGATCGGCTGCCATCGCTGCCTTGCCCATTTGCGGACGCTTGCCTGCATCGCGATCGCCGCCGCAACCGAACACGCACCACAATTCACCGCCGCGCTCGTTAGCCACTTCGCGCAGGGTCGCCAGGGTTTTTTCCAGCGCATCCGGCGTATGCGCATAATCGATCACGATCAGCGGTGCTTCACCGCCACCGAGCTGCTGCATGCGGCCGGGAACGGATGTCAGCGCCTCGACTGCCGCAATCACCGCGTTCAAGGCAATTCCTTTTGCCAGCAGGATGCCGATAATGCCGAGCACATTGCTGACATTGAATTCGCCAACCAATTGCGTTTTAACCTGTGCTACACCGAACTTCGATGTGAGCTGGAAGCTGGTGCCGGCGTGCGTGCTGCGAATGTCGCTGGCGCTGAGCAGGGCGATGTCGGCAGCACTTTGATTCGTCAATGAATAGCCGGTGATGCCGACGCCAGGCTGCCGACGTTGCAAACGTTCGACCACGCGCACACCCATGGCGTCGTCCAGATTCACCACTGCGTGGCGCAAGCCCGGCCAGTCGAACAGCACTGCCTTGGCTTCTTCATACGCCGCCATGTCGCCGTGATAATCCAGATGATCGCGTGTGAAATTGGTGAACAGGGCCATATCGAAATGCATGCCGGACAAGCGCCCCTGATGCAAGCCGATCGAAGACGCTTCAATCGCCAATGCAGTGGCGCCGGCATGACGCATATTCACCAGCTCACGCTGCAGCAACACGGCATCCGGCGTGGTGTAACCGGTTACATTGAAGGCACCATGTTCGCCATGAGTGAATATGCCTACGCCCAGCGTGCCGATCACGGCAGTCGGCTGGCCCAGACGCGACAAGGCATTGCCCAGCCATTGACTGCACGAAGTTTTTCCATTGGTGCCAGTGACGGCAACGGTAAACATCGTGCGATCCGGGTGGCCATAATAGGCAGCGGCAATGACGCCAGCGTACGCTTTCAGGTTATCGATGGCCAGATGCGGCACATTCCATTCTTCATGCCAGTTGCAGTCAGCCGCTTCATACAGAATGGCTTGTGCGCCACGTTCGATGGCATCGGAAATATAGGCACGACCATCCGCTTCATCGCCAGGATAGGCAAGGAAGACATCGCCTTTGCCGATGCTGCGCGAATCGGAGGCCAATTCGGCTACTGGCGCTGCAGCTTGCAACCAGGCGAGAATTTCCGTCAATGCGGTGTGCGTCAGGGCGGACATTACATGTTCTCCTGGGCGGCATCGGCCGGAATGATGATGTTGGTGACGCTGGAATCAGGCGCTACGTTCATTGCACGCAATGCATTCGCCGTCACTGCCGAGAATACCGGCGCAGCAACCTGGCCGCCGTAATGCTTGCCGGCACTCGGCTCATCGATCATCACGGCAACGATGATGCGCGGATCGGAAACCGGCGCAAAGCCGACGAAAGACGCCACGTATTTTTTGACGTACTGACCTTTTTCCAGTTTGTAGGCAGTACCGGTTTTACCGGCTACCCGATAACCCGGCACCTGCGCCCGCGGTGCGGTACCGGTCGGGCCGGCAGCCATTTCCAGCATGCCGCGCGTCAGCCGCGCATTTTTTTCACTGATCACGCGCTGACTGATGGGTTGATCGCTGGAACGCTGAAAGGTCAGCGGGATCATTTCGCCATCGCGCGCAAAAATCATGTAGGCATGTGCAATCTGCAGCAGGGAAGTTGAAATGCCGTGGCCGTAGCTCATGGTCGCCTGCTCAATCGGGCGCCACGATTTGTATGGACGCACACGACCCGCCACTGCGCCGGGGAATCCGACTTTTGGCTGCTGCCCGAATCCGACCGAAGTAAACATGTCCCACATTTCCTGCGGTTGCATTTCCAGTGCGATCTTGGCGGTACCGACGTTGGATGATTTTTCAATCACCTGCGACACGGACAATAATCCGCCTGCATGTGCATCACCGATCGTCGCCGTACCGATCTTCAGCTTGCCCGGTGCGGTTTGGATCATCGTATTCGGCGTGATGTACTTGTGTTCCAGCCCCAATGCGATGGTGAAAGGCTTGAGCGTCGAGCCTGGCTCGAAAGTGTCGGTCAATACGCGATTGCGTAATTGCGCGCCGGTCAGCACCGAGCGGTTGTTTGGATTGTAGGTCGGTAAATTAGCCAATGCCAGTACTTCACCAGTCTTGGCGTCAAGCACGACAATGCCACCCGCCTTGGCTTTGCTTTGCTCTACCGCCTCTTTCAATTGGGAAAAAGCGATGTACTGGATCTTGCTGTCTATCGACAAGGCCAGATCCTTGCCATCGTGCGGTTCGCGCACCGATTCAATATCTTCGACGATGCGGCCCAATCTATCCTTGATGACGCGACGATTACCGGTCACGCCGGCCAGCGTTTTTTGAAACGCCAGCTCCATGCCTTCCTGCCCCTTGTCTTCCACATTGGTAAAGCCGACGACATGCGCCATGACTTCACCTTCCGGGTAGTAGCGCTTGTATTCCTTGCGGGTATCGATGCCGGCAATGCCGAGCTTGAGTATCTTGTCGACCGTATCCAGTTCCACCTGACGTTTCAGATAGACAAAACTGCGATCGGAATCCAGCTTTCTGTTCAAATCGCGCTCGCTCATGTCGAGCAACTTGGCCAGCTGGCGCAATTTATCTTTCGGTGCTTCCAGCACATCTTCCGGAATCGCCCAAACCGCGCGCACCGGAATCGAAGAAGCCAGCACCTGACCGTTGCGATCGGTAATCTTGCCGCGTGTGGCCGGCAATTCCAGCGTGCGCGCATAACGCGAAGCACCCTGCTTTTGCAGAAAATCGGTCGACATACCCTGCAGCCAGAGCGCGCGTCCGGCCAACGCCAGGAAGGCGGCAAAAATCAGGAACAGCACAATGCGTGAACGCCAGGCCGGTAACTTCGTCGCCAGCACCGGGTTGGAAGCGAACGGCACGCCTTTGGAAGCGGCGGTGCGGGAAGTACGCGAGCTAGTACGCGTCATTTCTCCCCCGTCGTCAGGTATTGCGTGCTGGCAGGCGACACCGGCACCATGCGCAAATCGCGGCGCGCATTGAATTCGATACGCGCATGTTTGCCCAGCGTCGATTGATCAAGCTGCAATTGCGCCCACTCGATGTCCAGCTGACGCGCCTGCGCCTGCGCACGCTCAAGTTCGATGAACAGACTGCGGAATTTATAGTGTGCGTTCACCACCGACAAGGCGCACACCACCAGAATGCAGGTGAGAAAAAAACTGATGCGCCCGCTCATGATGCCGCTCCGGCAGCCGGCAGACGTTCGGCGATACGCATCACAGCCGAACGCGCGCGCGGATTGGCGCTGATTTCAGCCGCAGAAGGTTTTACCCGGGCAATCAATTTCATTTCAGGTTGCGGCAGATCGACGGCACGAATCGGCAGGCGGCGGTCCGGCTGCGGCACGTTGGCTTTGCCTGCCATGAACTGCTTGACGATGCGATCTTCCAATGAATGAAAGCTGATCACAACCAATCTCCCGTGCGGAGCCAAATGTCGATACGCTTCGCTTAAAACTACTTCGAGTTCTTCAAGCTCCTGATTGATGAAAATCCGGATAGCCTGAAAGGTGCGAGTGGCCGGGTCCTTGCCTTTCTCGCGGGTTTTGACGGCGCGTGCCACGATCTCGGCAAGCTGTCGTGTGCTTGAAATTGGCTGGACTGCCCTGCCAGCAACAATCGCCTTTGCAATCTGAAAAGCAAACCGTTCTTCCCCATATTCTCGTATCACTTTCTCGATTTTTTGTTCGGTTTCCGTTGCCAGCCATTCCGCTGCCGACATGCCTCTGGTCGTATCCATGCGCATGTCCAGAGGGCCATCCGCACGGAAGCTGAAACCACGTGTCGCATCGTCGACCTGCGGCGATGAGATTCCCAGATCCAGCAACACCCCATTTACCTGCGCTATACCGCGAGCTGCCAATGCCGTACTTAAAGTTGCAAAACTGTCGTGCACGATATCGAAACGCTTGTCAGCAATGGTCGCGGCATTCGCAATGGCTTGCGTATCCTTGTCGAACGCCAGCAAACGGCCATCAACACCCAAACGCTCCAGAATTTTCCGGCTGTGACCGCCGCGCCCGAAAGTGCCATCGATGTACATGCCATTCGCACGATCACCTTCCAGCAACAGCGCATCGACCGCCTCATCCAGCAGCACCGTACGGTGCTGGTATTGCTGCACCGCTTCTACATTCATCACGGCGTCAGAAAGAAAAATCGTTTAAGACATCGGGCATGCCGGCAGCGATCGCATTCGATTCGCTCTCAGCCAGCTTGGCCGCATCCCAGATTTCGAAATGGCCGCCCATGCCCATCATCATCACGTCACGCGTCAGGCCGGCTGCAGACCGCAGCTCGGGCGCGATCAGGATGCGACCGGCACTGTCGAAATCGACATCGGAGGCATTACCGAGAAAGATGCGTTGCCAGGCACGTGCGGAAATCGGCCATTTGGCAATCTCTTCGCGACGCTTTTCCCACACGGGACGCGGGAAGAGAAGCAAACAACCGTCAGGATGTTTGGTCAGGGTGATGCGGCCCTCGCACTGCAAAAGCAATGCGTCACGATGCCGGGCTGGAATAGTCATCCGGCCTTTGGCATCGAGATTGAGAGAAGACGCGCCTTGAAACACCCTGAAATCCTTTTTTAGTATGCGTTCATGGTGATCTGCGTTTTACTTTGCGGCCAAAAACACCCACAAATAAACACTTTTTCACACTGTCGCCCACTTTAGAGGATGCTATATACGCGGTCAAGCGATATTCAGGGTTAAAAACAAGGTTTTTTTCAATGAAATTAAGGACTTAGCGTAATGCGCTGAAGTAACATGATCACAGAATTCCTCAAAGAATTAAGCACTTATCGCAGACACTGAAAGTGCAACATCACATAAACACATGTGTATGAAGGAATTGAAGCTGCTTCAAACCGGCAAATATTTGTTGACGATGACAATGCCAAGTGGAGAAATCGGCACTTGGTTCAGCACAGTGAACCAAGCGCGCGAAATGTTCGGTGATGTGTGAGCAGGCGCCCGGATGAAACATCAGAAGCGCAGATTGCACTCCGATTGACGGCAATTATTCGCTCGGAATGCCGCACTCAGGTGTCGGATCCGGCACAGCGGTACAGTATTTTTCGGCATCACCATGCATACCGAACTTGGTAATGTAGGGAGCGAAGCATTCCTGGCTGGCGCGATAGGCGCGCAGCTTTTGCTCGCAATCAGACTCAGCGCCAAACTTTTTCTCTGCCCGAATCTGCCCGCCGGCCGGAGTGACAGGCTGAGTCGCTGCCTTGGCAGGCGGCTGTTCTGCCAGTTGCCGCTCTTTTGCCGCACGTTTGAGCGCCTCCTGGCGCTGGCGCTCATCCACTTTTGACGCACTGGTGTCGACCTTGGTTGCCACATTTTTATACCGTGCAGGCACAACATCGGAGACCTGGGTACGTCCGCTCTCATCGACCCATTGATATATATCGGCCGCATACGTGTTTGAAACAAGCAGCGTACAAATGAACAAAAACGCTATCCGGATAGTCATGATTGCCTCACTTCTCCAGCACCGTAGTCAATACGATAAAACAAGCACGCAAATCGCGTGCGTCAGTGACGTCAGCATCATTACCTCAGGAACGAACCGGTTCCGAACAAGCCGATCAAGCCGATGACAATCAGGTAGACAGCCACAATCAAATTCAACAGACGCGGCATCAACAGGATCAAAACGCCTGCAATGAGGGAAACCAGAGGGCCCAGAGTAATATGTAAATTCATGAAATTCCTTTTCTTGAAATCATCATGCATCGAACGTGCATGCTTTTTAACTTGCCTTTAGCTAGCTTACCCCATCGGCTTATGTTCTGTATTGAATGACAAGGCCCTATTGAGAAGCGCGTACAAGGCAATTGCACTATCAATTTACTGAGCGGGCAATACGCATTTATCGAAAGGTGCTGGAATCGACGTGCAGTAACGATACGCCTCTTCACGCACGGCACCATCCTGACGCAAACTGCCATCCGCCTCACGCAGCTTGAATGGAGCAAAGCACTCCTCGCTTTCGCGATATGCACGTATCAATGCATCACACTCGCTTTCATTTGCGTTCGGCAATGGCTTCAGTTCGCCGGCCTTGGCTTGCACCGGTGCAGTGTTGGCAGCTTCAATACTTTCCCTGGCTCGCAGCCTTTCCCGGCCCGCACGCTCCACTGCCTGCTGGCGCTGGTGGTCAGAAATATCCGCAGCACTGGTATCGATTTTCGTCGCAACGCCACGATAACGCGCCGGCACCTGATCCGAGACCGAAACCCGCCCATTTTCATCCACCCACCGATATATATCTGCCGCAGCAGCCGCTGCGCTGAACACGGAAAAGACCAACAGCATTGCCAATTGCTTGATCGCCATCAGATTGCCTCCCGATGCGGAAGAATTTCCATCACCTTTATAGCATGACCAGTAATGGATGTTTCCTGCACGTTGAGCACAACAAACGTCTTGCACAAAGAAAAAGGCGATGCGAACAATCGCACCGCCTTTGTATAAGTTGAAGCAAGCCGATAGGCCGGATTCTGTTACGGCAAATGAGCAAGCCCATTTGCTATGACAACCATTCCTCTAGGCCGTGAATTACTCCACGGCTCAAGCTTTCTACCCGCACGCTCCGCGAGCAACATCAACGCGTGCCTATTTGAAATTGCTCCGGGTGGAGGTTACCGCGTTTCACCGTAACTTAATACGCTCGTCTCTGTGGCCCTATTCCTCGCCTCGCGGCGGACGGCCGTTAACCGTCACCCTGCTCTATGGAGTCCGGACCTTCCTCCCGCCATCACCGAAATGACAGCCAGCGGTTGTCTTGGCCTGCTTCAGCCGCCATTGTAGTCCACTGCGCAACGGGGAGCCTGAATAATGTTTTATCATGCACGCAGTTCGCAGCATGAAAACGCGCCGCCATTCTTCCAGATAAAGACAGACCGCATGAAACTGTACGAAACGCTGGCCGCCGACATTGCCCTATCCATACAGGATGGCGTACTCCGTCTGGGTGATCGCCTGCCATCCGTGCGACAAGCGAGTATCAGCCGCGCCGTCAGTCCATCGACCGTGTTTCAGGCCTATTACCTGCTGGAAGCGCGCGGCCTGATCCGGGCGCGTGAACGCTCCGGTTATTACGTCGTCGGCGATGCACGCAAATTGCCGCCGGAACCGGAACAGGCCTCACAACCGGATGAAGATTCCTCTCCGGTCGATATCAGCGAACTAGTATTTGAAGTACTGGAATCGGCAAAAATGCGTGACGTGGTGCCGCTCGGCTCCGCCTTTCCCAGTCCCTTGCTGTTCCCGCTGGCGCGGCTGGCAAAAGTAATGGCATCCAGCGTGCAGCAACTCGACCCGTGGAGCACGGTTGATGACCTGACACCGGGCAATCCGCAATTGCGCCGCCAGATCGCCTTACGTTATCTGACCGACGGCCTGCATGTGCAGCCCGATGAAATCGTCATCACCAACGGCGCGCTCGATGCCCTGAATCTGTGTCTGATGGCAGTCACGCGCCCCGGCGACGCGGTACTGGTCGAATCACCGACCTTTTACGCTGCACTGCAATCGCTGGAACGCAATGGCTTGCAAGCAATAGAAGTACCGACCCATCCGCGCGAAGGCATAGATCTCGCGGCGCTGGCGCGCGCGCTGAAACGGCATCAACCCAAAGCCTGCTGGCTGATGAGCAATTTCCAGAATCCGCTCGGCAGCCTGATGCCGGAAGAAAAAAAACGTGATCTGGTCGCGCTATTGACGCAATACGATGTACCGCTGATCGAAGACGATGTGTACGGCGAACTGTATTTCGGCGACAAGCGTCCAATGCCGGCCAAAGCCTTCGATACCAAAGGCCTGGTCATGCACTGCTCATCGTTTTCAAAATGCCTGGCACCTGGCTATCGCGTCGGCTGGGCGGCGCCGGGACGCTATACGCGCGCTGTCGCACGACACAAATTAACCACTACGCTGGCAGCCTCGGCGCCTGCACAGGCAGCGCTCGCCGCCTATCTGGAAAAAGGCGGCTACGACCGGCATTTACGCCATTTGCGACACACGCTGGCGCTGCAGCAAACGCAATTCATGGAAGCCATCGCACGCCACTTCCCACCCGGCACGCAAGCTACGCGGCCCAGGGGCGGTTATTTTCTATGGGTGGAATTACCGCAGGCAGTCAATGCATTGACGTTGCACCGGCAAGCGCTATCGCATGGCATCAGCATTGCACCGGGGCCGATTTTTTCTGCACATCAGGGTTTTACCAATTGCATACGCCTGAATTACGGCCATACATGGGATGCGCGCACCGAAGCCGCACTGGCAACACTAGGCCGGCTGGTACAAAACGCGTGAAGACTTCAACCGTACGCATAGCATCAATTTGATCCGGTTCCAACGCCGTTTTTTCAAACTGCTCCGGTTTTTAATCCTCTTTCTGATGCTGGATAAAACGGATGGCCGCCTTTACCCTTGCAGTATCATATTGAAACTTCAATCAGCAGCGCCGCCGCAACACATCAAATTACCGAGGTGTTTTTGAAGACTGTTATCAAGAGTGTACAAAGCCGCCAAGCTGGCGTTTGCCTAGAGACCATAAGATGAGCAATCTGTTCACCATGCGCACCACTTGCTTCACGTTTGCCAAATCCATCGTCATCACTTGTTTCATGCTGGGCAGCGCTGTTGCCGCCGGCACTGATACCGGCAAGATTCCCGACACCATCGCACAACGCGTCGCCGCCTGCGTCGTCTGCCACGGCAAGGAAGGCCGCGCCGGCAGCGACGGCTATTATCCGCGTATCGCCGGCAAGCCGGCCGGCTATCTATATAACCAGTTGATCAATTTCCGCGACGGCAAACGCGCGTATCCGGTCATGACGGCGATGCTGGAAAACATGTCGGATGCCTATCTGCGCGAGATTGCACAATATTTCTCGGAGCAGCATCCGCCGTATCCGCAGCCGCAGCCTACGCAGTCGAATCCGGTCGAACTCGAACGTGGCCGCATACTCGTGCATGATGGCGACAAGGCCAGAGGCATCCCTGCCTGCGTCGCCTGCCATAGCGCAAAAATGACTGGCACTGCACCGGCGATTCCCGGTCTGATCGGCTTGCCGCGCGACTATCTGCTGGGTCAGATCGGTGCCTGGAAAATCGGCACGCGTCATGCCGCCGCACCGGATTGCATGGCAGAGATCGTGAAGAAAATGAGTGCGGCCGACATCAGCGCCGTCACCGCCTGGTTATCCGAACAGCGCGTTCCGGCCGATGCATCGCCGGCTCCCGCACTCAAAACCAGACTCCCGCTGGAATGCGGCAAGCTCTCACCGTAAAAGCAAAACGCAGAAACAACGAAAACACAAACGATGAAACGAAAATATGTGTGGCGCAGCCTTGCGCTGTTATTGACAGTCCTGATCATTGCCGTCATCTGGCTCATTCTGGGCAACCGCAATCCCGACCTGGATCAGCCATCGGTGCCGCCGGCCAATCCCGACGAGCAAATCAAACAGGGCGAATACCTGGCGCGCATCGGCAATTGCATGAGTTGCCATACTGCGCGTGGCGGCGAATCCTATGCCGGCGGTCGCGCTGTACCTACCCCTTTCGGCAATATCTACACTTCCAACCTGACGCCGGATGCAGAAACCGGCCTCGGCAAATGGAGCAATACCGATTTCTGGCAAGCCATGCACAACGGCAAATCGAAAGATGGCAGCCTGCTGTATCCAGCCTTCCCGTACACGAATTACACCAGGGTCACACGCGCCGATTCGGATGCGATCTTCGCTTACCTGCAAACCTTGCCAACAGTGCAGCAGAAAAATATTGCGCCCGAATTGCGCTTCCCTTACGACAATCGCGCGCTGTTATATGTGTGGCGCGCACTGTATTTCCGTCCTGGCCAGTATGCGAATGACGACAGGCAATCGGTGGAATGGAATCGCGGCGCCTATCTGGCACAGGGTCTGGGTCATTGCAGCGCCTGCCATTCGCCGCGTGACTCCTTCGGCGGCACGGATCTGAAAACCGAACTCGGTGGCGGCATGATTCCCGTCCTGAACTGGTACGCCCCTCCGTTGAACGGCAACAGGGAAACCAGTCTCGGCAATTGGGAAGTCGAACACCTTGCAGCCTTGATGAAAACCGGCGTTGCGCCGCAGCGTTCCGTCAGCGGCCCGATGGCTGAAGTCGTTGCAGGCAGTTTGCAGCACATGCACAAGGACGATGCACATGCGCTGGCGGGCTACCTGAAATCCTTGCCGCAGCAAAGTGCCGCACCGCTGGTGGCTGCTGAAAGCATGCGTGAAGAAAGCAAGCAGGCGATGATAGATGCCGGCGCCAAGCTGTATGAAGATCAATGCATCAGCTGCCACCAGGCATCCGGCAAAGGTGTGCCGTCGATTTATCCGGCGCTGGCAGGCAGCCGCGCCATCACCACGCCAGTCGCAACCAATGCCATACGCATGGTTCTGTATGGTGGTTATGCGCCAAGCACCGGCGGCAATCCGCGTCCTTACGGCATGCCGCCATTCGGTCAGTCGATGACGGATGAAGAAGTCGCGGCAGTCGTCACCTATATTCGCAACGCATGGGGCAATCAGGGCACTGCCATCTTGCCAAATGACGTCAACCGCTATCGCTCACGCCATTGAAAATGACCAATTCTTCCCATAAAAATAAAACCTTGGCGACGCTGCTCGCCGTTGTATTCGGCGGCCTCGGCGCACATCGTTTCTACCTGTACGGTTTCAGGGATTTCTGGGCGTGGAATTATGTTGCCGCGTTTTTGCTGTTTGCCTGTGCGCTCGTGCTGGCGCAAGGGCCGCATTCGCTTGGCGTCACTCTGCTGACGCTATTCCCCATCTCCATCTTTGCCGGATGGATAGAAGCCCTGGTCATCGGCTTGACGCCGGACAAGAAATGGGACGCCAGACACAATGCCAACTCGGCGCGCGCATCTGCATCCGGCTGGCCCTTGATTCTGTTGCTGGTGCTGACCTTTGCCTGTGGCTTTACCACCTTCATTGTCTGCATCGCACGCGCAACCGATCTGTTCCTGACCAACGGCGCATTCGGCTGAAACTTGCGGCCTCACGCCTGTCTCAGACGTGAGGCGCTTTTACCCTAGAAAACGTTCAACAGCTTCAGCACAAACGGCAGCAACAAGGCCGTCAATATCCCCGACAAGCCCATCGCCAGCCCGGAAAACGCTCCCGCCTCCTCACTGACCTGAAACGCACGTGCAGTACCGACGCCGTGCGCAGTGGCACCCAGCGCAAAGCCGCAAGTCGTATCGTCGGAAATTTTCATCAGCTTGAAAACGTAGTGCGAAATGCCAGCGCCGAAAATGCCGGTCAGCATGACCATCACAGCGGTCAGTGTCGGCAAGCCGCCGATTTTTTCGGTAACCCCCATGGCAATCGGAATCGTCACCGACTTCGGCGCCATCGACAGTATCGTCAATTTTGATGCGCCCAACAGCCACGCCACGCCCATCGCGCAGGCAATCGCTGCAGCGCCGCCGATCAAGGCGCCCGCCAGCAAGGCAAACCAGTTACGTTTCAATTTTTCGATTTGCAGATACAGCGGAATCGCCAATGCAACCGTCACCGGCCCCAGCAGAAAATGCACGAACTGCGCACCATCGAAATAGGTTTTGTATGGCGTATTGCTGACGTACAGCACCAGCACCAGCAGCGCCACCGAAATCGCCACCGGATTGGCGAGCGCGCTGCGGCCGGTTTTTTCATAGACCAGGTTGGCGATGCGGTAGGCCAGCAAAGTCGCGGTCAGCCACAACAGCGGCGAACCGGCCAGATAAACCCAGACTGTATTCAGGTTCGGCATCACTTCTTCAACCTTTGGATGACTGCTGCAGTGACGACGATGGAAACCACGGTACTGACAATCAACGCGACCGCAATCGGTATCCACTCCTCGGCAATCCGGTGCACATGCACGCTGATGCCGACACCCGCCGGCACAAACAGCAAGGCCATATGCGAGAGCAATTGCGAAGAAGCGGGCGCCAGTTTGGCTGCCGTATTTTTTTTCACGATCAGATAAGCCAGCAGCAACAGCATGCCGATGACCGGTCCGGGAACCGGCAATCCCAGCAGATAAACCAGGCCTTCTCCCATGGTTTGGAAGAGAAGCAGAATCAGAAGTGTATTCAGCATGGGCAATCGAAAAAAGAGGAAGTACACGAAGATGGCAAGACTGGCACAGGATCAGAAATATACCTGTCTTGTCGTTCTGCGTATCGTATCAGCCGTCGAGAAAAACTGCGGTGCAGAATCGATGAATTCTTTTCAGCGATGACTCTTGCCTGCTGGATGGGTCTGTCAGCCATCGTTTGCGTACATCGTGGAACAATGCTTCGGCATCCTTCACACGAGGTATCTGTTCCGCTTTATGGGCAACGATGAAAGATATGCCTCCATCTGGAATCAACCCTGTCGATGATAGGGAACACGATCCGGGTTAATCTATGGAACCCGGAAGGCTCAGGCAAGAATCCGGCTTTGAGAGGAAATGCATATGATCCGCAATAATCTTCCCCTGCGCATGGCGTGCGCACTCACCCTTTGCAGCATCGGATTCATGTCTGTGACGCAGGCCGCCGACACACCGCCTGACGCCTTTGCCAGTGATCCGGCCAAACTGGGCTGGATGGTCGGTTCGCCACCACCACCCGATCGCATCGTCCGTTTTGAAGATGGCAGCTACTGGAACTTCCCGGCCTTGCGCTGGAGCGTATCGAACTTCCGTCAGTTGATGCCGACCGTCAATACCTCTCGCGGACTGGCCGCGCCGGTGCCACTGCCGCGCGCCTTGCGTACCGACATAGACGCCATACGCTTCACGCCCATAGGCGCAAGCAAAGCCATGACCTGGAAGGAATCGCTCGCCGCCAATTACACGGACGGCATCGTGGTCCTGCATCGCGGACGCATCGTGTATGAACGCTATTCCGGGGTGTTGAAGGCAGATGGACAGCATGGCGCAATGTCGGTCACGAAATCCGTCATCGGTACGCTAGGCGCAACTCTGGTCGCCGAAGGCCGTCTTGATGCCGGCAAGCGCGTGGTTGAATACATTCCGGAGCTGGCCCAATCCGCTTTTGGCAATGCGACCCTGCGCCAGATCCTGGACATGACCACGGCACTGAAATACAGCGAGGATTATGCAGACCCGGAGGCCGAGGTCTGGGCGCATGCGCAAGCGGGCAATCCGCTGCCCAAACCGAAGGATTACACCGGCCCGCGCAATTACTATGAATCGCTGCAGCGCATACAAGCGCAAGGACAGCATGGCACGGCCTTCGCCTACAAGACAGTCAATACGGATGTGCTGGGCTGGATCATCGCACGCGTGACCGGACGGTCGGTGGCGGAACTGCTTTCCGAGCGCATCTGGCAAAAGCTGGGCGCAGAACAGGATGCCTATTTCACCGTCGACTCCATCGGCACACCTTTCGCCGGTGGCGGATTGAATACGGGTCTGCGCGATCTGGCACGCTTTGGCGAAATGCTGCGCAACAACGGCAAGTTCAACGGGCAGCAGATCATACCGAAGGCAGTGGTCGACGACATACGTCGCGGCGGCGACAAGGAATTATTTTCCAAAGGCGGATATCCGCTTTTGCAAGGCTGGAGCTACCGCAATATGTGGTGGGTGACGCATGACGAAGACGGTGCATTCATGGCGCGCGGCGTACATGGACAGAGAATCCACATAGATCCGAAAGCAGAGATGGTCATCGTGCGTTATGCCTCGCATCCGGTTGCCGGCAATGCAGCAAACGATCCGACCACGCTGCCGGCCTTTCAGGCACTGGCACAACACCTGAAAAAACTGCCACGCTAGCTGCGCGGCAGATCCGGCGCAATCGATTATCGTCCGGCAGTGACAGACCCGGGTTTTGCTCAAACAGCCTGTGTAAGCCGGCTGTTTGAGCAAAACCCGGGAAAAGTCGGCTACATGCGCTCGAATATACCGGCGGCCCCCATGCCGGTGCCGACGCACATCGTCACCATGCCGTACTTCAGATTTTTGCGGCGCAGAGCATGCACGACAGTGGCCGAGCGTATCGCGCCGGTTGCGCCCAGCGGATGACCGAGCGCAAACGTGCACGCATGTGTGCGCCATGATGAACCGAAGTGTTCCTGCTACTTTCGCATATGATGAGCACCTTCCTGCAAGCGACATCAGGCGCACATGCAGGTAATTAATTTTTGGCGTGTGTAAAAAAATGACGATCATCGAACTACCATTTCGCGCAACAACAGAACAGGCTTGCGGCTGGCTGGCGCAGCAAACCAGCACGCCATGGACTCTGGCGCGCATGCTGGAACATAGTTTGACGCCCTACGTCTGGCTGGATTATGACGCCGCCTATCCAGCGCTGTTCGGTGATGCGAACGGCGGTTATGCAGCGCCGATTTTTTTCGAGGACGACACGCGGCGACTTGCCGCCGGCAGCGAAGACGTACTCATCACGATCACGAAAGACGCCTACAAGATAGTGACGCAACTGCCGCCACCGGGTTTTCGCAGGGCTTTGCATGAGTTGCGTTTCCTGAAAAAGGATCTCGAGCACTTGGTCAAAAAACTCAAGCGTGAGGCTGAACCAGTCAAAGTCGAGGAAGCCAGGGAATCACAGACTGGCATCAACAAGGAGGAAGTGTTGATCGCATTTTCCAGCCTGGTAAAAATCGATCTGGAACAGGCCCTAGCCAGCGGCGGCATATTCGGCGATGAGGGCGCGAGGATTAAAGGCAGCGGAAAAAAGGCCAGGAACAAGGCCGTCTGGAATCCGGTCACGCTGGCACTGGGATTGAATGATGTGTATCGGGTACCGATGTCACACTTGAAAAGAGCTTTCAATACGCATGCGTTCTTGTACGCATGGACTGCAGAATGGGAACATACACTGGCGCTGCTGGGGAAATAACATGCACTTGCAAGATGCGAGTGCGCAGCCTGCAACTTGAACGAGATGCTGCCACAACCGTAGCAGCAACACCTTCATCATTAGAAATTCTGAGTAAAGTTGAGGCGTAAAAAAGCCGCACGAACTAAATCATGCGGCTTTTTAAGCAATACTAATATTACTAATTACATGCGCTCGAAAATCCCCGCCGCGCCCATACCGGTACCTACGCACATCGTGACCATGCCGTACTTCAGATTCTTGCGGCGCAGCGCATGGACGACCGTAGCGGAACGGATAGCGCCTGTAGCGCCTAGCGGATGACCGAGCGCAATCGCACCGCCCATAGGATTGACCCTGGCCGGATCAAGGCCGAGATCCTGTATCACTGCCAGTGATTGCGCCGCGAATGCTTCATTCAATTCTATCCAGTCCATCTGATCCTGCTTCAGACCTGCTGCGCGCAAGGCGGCAGGGATCGCTTCCTTCGGCCCTATTCCCATGATCTCCGGTGGCACGCCGCGTACCGCAAATGAAACGAAACGCGCCAGTGGCGTCAGGTTGAATTGCTTGAGGATTTTTTCACTGACCAGAATCAATGCGCCTGCGCCATCGGAAGTTTGCGAGCTGTTGCCGGCCGTGACCGAACCTTTGGGTGAAAATACCGGCCGCAGTTTTGCCAGCGCTTCCAGACTGGTATCGGCGCGCGCGCCTTCATCCATGTTCACCATGCGGGTAGCAATATCAATTTCGCCGCTGGCAAGATTCGGGAAGCGTTCGACGATATCGACAGATGTCATCTCGTTGTTGAACTCGCCACTCTGCTGTGCCGCCAATGCCTTCAGATGCGAATTCAGCGCAAACTGATCCTGCGCTTCACGCGACACTTTCCATTGCTCGGCAACGCGTTCGGCAGTCAGTCCCATGCCGTAGGCCATGCCGATGTTTTCATCCTTGAAGATACCCATATTCATGGCGGGATGGTGCCCCATCATCGGCACCATGGACATCGATTCGGCACCGGCAGCGATCATCACATCAGCTTCGCCGACGCGGATACGGTCAGCCGCCATCGCAATCGCGGTCAGGCCGGATGCGCAATAACGGTTGACGGTCACGCCGCCCACCGTCTTCGGCAAACCTGCCAGCAGCACACCCATGCGCGCCATATTCAAACCCTGCTCCGCTTCCGGGAACGAGCAGCCGACGATCGCATCTTCGATCACCTTGGGATCAAGGTTGGGGACTTGCGACAGGGCCGACTGCAGCACGCGCACCAGCAGATCGTCGGGCCGCGTATTCCTGAACATCCCGCGCGGTGCCTTGCCGATAGGCGTACGGGTCGCTGCAACGATGTAGGCATCTTGAAGTTGTTTGCTCATCTTGTGCTCCTTAGTTACGCACTGGTTTGCCGGTCTGCATCATGCCCATGATGCGCTCCTGCGTTTTCGGATTATTCAGCAATTCCATGAAGGCCTTGCGCTCGCGATCCAGCAGCCATTGTTCATCCACCAGGCTGCCCTGCTCGATCTCGCCGCCGCTGACAATCTCGGCAATCATCAGACCCAGCTTGTAATCATGGGCAGAGATGAAACCACCGTCGCGCATGTTGATCAGTTGCGCACCGATGGTCGCCAGACCGTATTTTCCGGTGACCGGCACCAGCGCCTTGCGCGGCGCGCGATAGCCGGCATCGAACATCGCACGCGCCTGCGTCTTCGCAATGTGCAGCAACTCATAAGGATTGAAGACGATGATGTCATCGCTCTTCAGATAACCCATGGTTTGCGCTTCCAGCGCCGAGCGCGATACGGCTGCCGTCGCTGCATTCATGTAATAGTGTTTGAGGAATTGCAGAATATCGTTACCTTTGGCTTCATTTGCCGCGCGCACCGCTGCTTCCTTCAAACCGCCGCCGGCAGGAATCAGGCCCACGCCGACTTCGACCAAACCGATATACGATTCAATGGATGCCACACGTTTTGCAGCATGCAGCATCAGTTCGCAACCACCGCCCAATGCCAGGCCGGCCACTGCAGCGACGACTGGCACATTGGCATACTTCATGGCCTGGTGCGCCTGCTGCAACTTGACCACTTCCGGCTCGATCGCCTTGACGCCGCCGGACATGAACAGCGGCAGCATCGATTGCAGGTCGGCGCCGGCCGAGAAGGCGCCGCCTTCGGCCGCATCGGCATGCCAGATCACCAAGCCCTTGTAATTTTTTTCTGCTTCTTCTATCGCTTGCCTGATACCTGCAGTCACGCCGGCACCGATGACATGCATCTTGGTCTTGAAGGACAGGATCAGGACTTCATCATCCTGATGCCAGATGCGTACCGATTCATCTTCAAAGACCGTCGTGCCCGCCGTTTGGCCATTCGCACCTTGGTCGCCGACCAGAGAAGCACGGAAGGTCTGGCGCTGGTAGACCGGCAGACTGGAGCGCGGAATGTTTTTCTTTTGCTTGGGCGACCATGAACCATCAGGCGCATGCACGCCCGCATTTTTTGCGACCTGGCCGTCAAACACCCAGGCTGGCAAAGGTGCATTGCTGAGCGCCTTGCCGGCATCGATGTCTTCCTTGACCCAGGTCGCAATCTGCTGCCAGCCCGAAGCCTGCCAGGTTTCAAACGGACCGTGCGTCCAGCCGAAACCCCAGCGCAAGGCAAAATCGACATCGCGCGCATTGTCGGCTACCGTTTCCAGATGGACGGCGATGTAATGAAATACATCGCGGAAAATCGCCCACAGAAATTGCGCTTGCGGATTAGTCGAATCGTGCAGCGCTTTCATGCGCTTGGCCGGATCTTTTTCCTTCAGGATGCGGCCGACCAGATCGTCGGCCTTGCCACCACCGGCAACGTAATCCGCCTTGGCCGGATCGATGCGAAGAATATCCTTGCCGACTTTCTTGTAAAAACCGGCGCCGGCTTTTTGTCCCAGTGCACCGCCACCTATCAACTTCGTGAGTATCTCCGGTGTTTTATACACCGGGAAAAACGGATCGTCCTGCAACGTGTTCTGCATCGTCGTGATGACGTGCGCCATCGTATCCAGCCCGACCACATCGGCAGTACGGAAGGTGCCGGATTTGGCGCGTCCCAGTTTGCTGCCGGTCAGGTCATCCACTACATCGACCGACAAGCCGAATTTTTCCGCCTCGTGCATGGTCGCCAGCATGCCGAAGATGCCGACGCGATTGGCGATGAAGTTCGGCGTATCGAAAGCGCGCACCACGCCTTTGCCCAGAGTCGAAGTCAAAAATCCTTCCAGCTGATCGAGTATCTCCGGCCTGGTTGCCGCAGTCGGTATCAACTCCACCAGATGCATATAGCGGGGCGGATTGAAAAAATGCACGCCGCAGAAACGCGCCTTCAAATCGGCATCGAAGCCTTCTGCCAAGGCAGTGATGGACAAACCTGAAGTGTTCGAGGCAAAGATCGCGTTCGGCGCGATATGCGGCGCGACCTTCTTGTACAGGTCGTGCTTCCAGTCCATGCGCTCGGCAATTGCTTCGATGATCAGATCACACTCGTTGAGTTTTTCCAGATCGTCGGCGTAATTCGCCACCTCGATCAAGGCGGCGTGATCCGGATTGGCGAGCGGAGCCGGGCTGAGTTTTTTAAGATTGGCCAGCGCACGCAGCACCACGCCGTTTTGATCGCCGTCCTTGCCGGGCAAGTCGAACAGCACCACCGGTACTTTGGCGTTGACGCAATGCGCAGCGATCTGCGCGCCCATCACGCCTGCACCCAGAACCGCTACTTTTTTAACGATGAAATTTGCCATACCTGAACCTCTTGGTGAATGGAGTACGCATCATGTAGCGATGCAACGCTTAAAACAGTTCTGCATCCAGCGCCATCAGACTGGCAGAGCCGGAGCGCGCCTGACGGATCAGCATTGCAGTTTCCGGCAACAGCCGCGCAAAATAGAAACGCGAAGTCGCCAGCTTGGTCTTGTAGAAATTGTCGCCGCCATCCTGCCTGGCCAAAGCAAGCTTGGCCATCTGCGCAAAAAAGTAGGCGTACACCAGATGCCCGGTCACACGCAGATACGGTACTGCCGCCGCTCCGACTTCATCCGGATTCTGGAATGCCTTCATGCCGATTTCCATCGTCAGCTTTTGCACTTTTTCTGCCAGATCGGCCAGCGGCGTGATGAATTCCGACATCGCTTCATCGGTGCCGTTTTCCTCAATGAAAGCGCGAATCTTTTCGCCGAACTTGCGCAGCTTGGCGCCGTTATCCAGCAGGATTTTCCGGCCCAGCAAATCCAGCGACTGAATTGTGTTGGTGCCTTCGTAAATCATGTTGATGCGCGCATCGCGCACGTATTGCTCCATGCCCCATTCGGCAATGAAGCCGTGGCCGCCGTACACCTGCATCGCTTCCGACGTCGCAATCCAGCCGTTATCAGTGAGGAAGGCCTTGATGATGGGCGTCAGCAAGGCAACTTCATCGGCGGCATCCTTGCGCACCGTTTCATCCGGATGATTCAGTTCCCTATCGATTTGCAATGCAACGTATGAGCTGAAGGCACGGCCGCCTTCAGCATAGGCTTTTGCCGTCAGCAGCATGCGCCGCACGTCGGGATGCACGATGATGGGATCGGCCGGTTTGTCGGGTGCTTTCACGCCGGTCAGGCTGCGCATTTGCAGACGGTCTTTGGCATAGATCAGGGCGTTCTGATAGGCGACTTCCGTCAGACCCAGCGATTGCATGCCGACGCCGAGGCGCGCTGCATTCATCATCACGAACATCGCATTCAAGCCCTTGTTCGGCTGGCCTATCATCCAGCCGGTCGCACCGTCGATATTCATCTGGCAGGTAGCATTGCCGTGGATGCCCATCTTTTCTTCCAGTGCGCCGCAGAAAATCGGATTGCGCGCGCCCAGCGTGCCATCCGCATTCGGCAGGAATTTCGGCACGATGAACAGCGAGATGCCATGCGTGCCTTCCGGTGCATCAGGCAAACGTGCCAGCACCAGATGCAGGATGTTCTGCGCCATGTCGTGTTCGCCGGCAGAAATGAAAATCTTGCTGCCGGTGATCTTGTAGGAGCCGTCCGCCTGCGGCTGCGCTTTCGAGCGCAGCATACCCAGATCGGTACCGCAATGCGCTTCGGTCAGACACATGGTGCCGGTCCATTCGCCGGAAACCAGCTTTGGCAGATACAGCGCTTTCTGTTCCGCCGTTCCGTGTTCATGCAGGCATTCGTAGGCGCCGTGCGACAGGCCCGGATACATGGTCCAGGCCTGATTCGACGAGTTCAGCATTTCAAAGAAGGAATTCTGCAGCACCATGGGCAAACCCTGGCCGCCGTATTCCGGATCGCACGATAGCGACGGCCATCCTGCAGCCACATACTGCTCGTAAGCCGCCTTGAATCCTGCCGGCGGCGTGACTTCATGCGTAACGGGATCGAGCTTGCAACCTTCGCGGTCGCCGGAATGGTTCAGCGGGAACAATACTTCCGAGGTGAACTTGCCTCCTTCTTCCAGCACCTGGTTGATGATGTCGGCATCGATGTCGACATATTTCTGCATCTGCTTCAACTCATCTTCAGCATGCAGCAATTCGTGCAGCACAAACTGCATATCGCGTAACGGTGCAATGTATTGACCCATGTATGTCCCCTTCCGGCTGATAATTGATTTATAAAATCCATACTAGCGCATGCTGCTCACCAGCACCATGCGACCACAATCCTATTGATTCGTTTTATCCAGCAGGCGCCGATCACGCTTGGTTGGCCGGCCCTTGATCGTCATGCCAGGTTCCTTGAAGAATTTCCTCTTATCCGCTTCCTGCTGCCGTTTGACGATACTTTCCTCGGTTTCCGCATACAGCTTCTGCGCCATCTCGGCCGAGCCACGCACATCCGACAAGCCCCGCACCAGCACTTCCCATACGCTGGAACCATTATCTATCTGCACCAGATCGCCGTACCTGACGTTGCGCGCCGGCTTGATGCGCTCACCCTCTATTCTGACCTTGCCGTTATCGACCGCATCGCTCGCCAGCGTTCGCGTCTTGAAAAATCGTGCTGCCCACAGCCACTTGTCTATGCGTACGGATTCTGTCGTCATGCCGCGTGCTCATTGTTGCATTGTCAAAGCATCATTGTAGCCACCCCGGCCAGAAACCGCTGCGCAAAAAATCCGTGCTGCATGGATGCTCGTACCTTGTGGATTCGACAAATGCAAACTTATAAAAAAATGAATTAAACGACAACTCTTTACGCTCTTTTACAAAAAGAAAGGTGTTACTTTGACTGCAATAAAAATCTAACTTCCGGGCACTCTCTGCGCCCGACAAACTAAAAAAGGGGGAGTGTTGTCCAAGCAGTCGCCAAATATTGCACCGGCACATCTGCTCGCGCCTGATTTTTCACTGGACAATATTCCACCCCGTCCCGCGCTGCTGATGGCCTTGCAACGCGAAATACAGCAGGACAATCCCAACAGCAAAAAATTTTCCAGCCTGATCCGGCGTGATGTGGCAATGGCCGGCACCCTGCTGCAAATCGCCAATTCTGCCTTCTTCAATCCGGGCCGCAAGATCACGACCGTGGAAGAAGCCATCGTCCTGATAGGGCTCAATCACTGCAATGCCATCATGTCCGGATTGATACTCAAGAAATCGCTGAACTTTGGCAACACGATGATGGCGCGCTTCTGGGATGGGTCCGAAAAACGCGCCATCGGCCTCAGCATGCTGGCCAAAAGAACGCGCAATCTCCCGTCGGAAATTGCATACAGCTTCGGTCTCTTCTGCGACACCGGCATTCCTTTACTGAAGGATGCCTTTCCGAAAACCTATCTGGACACGCTGCTGCAAGCCAATCGCAAGGCGGCTGAAGAATTTTTGCAGGTGGAAGATGAGCGGCATGGCGTCAATCACACGGTCATAGGCGCACTGCTGGCGGAACGCTGGTCGCTGGCGCCGGAAGTAGTACTGGCCATACGCATGCACCACACACCGCAAGTGCTGTTCGACCGGGCATTTTCCCCTGTCGTACGCACCCTGATCGCACTCAACTATGTGGTGGAAAAGGCGATCCAGGAATATCGCGGCCAGACTGAATCGCTGGAATGGATAGAAGCCGGCGACCATGTTTCCAAGGCTTTGCGCATCTCGCCGCGAGAAGTCGATAGCCTGTGCGAATTGTTGACCCAACGCTTTCGGGCTTACTGAAAATCGGCTGCGTCCAGCATGCACACGCTATTCGGCTGACTTGCCCCAGGTAATCAAGCGCAACATGCTTTTATAGATCTGATAAGCGAAGCGATAAAAAACCCGCTTGTAAAAGGGAATCTTGTCGAACTCGGATAAGTCGACCGGCACGCCATCGGCCACGCCACGCTCGATATGCGCACGCAATTTTTTCGCGAAGTCGGTATCGAGCACCACCACGTTCGCTTCCTGATTGACGAACAGGCTGAAGCCGTCGTAATTGCTGGAACCGACAGTGGCCCAGTTATCGTCAACCACCGCCACCTTGCCATGCAATTGCGTCTTGCGGTATTCGACTATCTTCACCCCGCATTTCAACAAGCTGGGGTAGAACGAGCGCGCAATCACATCCTGAAAGCGATATTGGCCAACACCGAGCAGCAAGGTGACATCGACGCCGCGCAATGCCGCCGATGACAAAGCCTTGCGCAATTTCCGTCCGGGAGCGAAATACGGATTAGCCAGCATGGCCGATGCACGTGCACCGCCCAGTGCTTTCAAATAGGCATTTTGTATTGTGCGGCGATTATTCAAGTTGTCGCGCACCACCAGGCCCGCCACCATTGCTTCGCGCGAGTCTGTCGGCCTGCGCGTACGCTGCTCCCTGAAAGTAGCCCAGCGTGTGCGCCAGCTAATGCTGCCCACGCGCGCCCAATGCACTGCCATTTCCCAATGGATGGTCGCCACCAGCGGGCCGCTAATGCTCACGCCGAAATCCCAGCGTGGTGCCGGCAGCGCGACGCGGGAATCATCGTCATCATGCATATCGTCCACGATATTCACGCCGCCAAGAAAAGCCATCGCGCGATCCACCACGCATAACTTCCTGTGCATGCGCGCGATGCCGCGCACAAACCACGGATTGAAACTGCGATACGCTACACCCGCCGCCTGAAAATCGCGCTGCAATGCTTTCGATTGCGCATTACCGGTGCCTATCCAGTCTGTCATGACGTTGACGATCACGCCGCGCTGCGCTGCGCGCATCAACGCAGCCTTGACTTCACCGGCCGTTTCATCGGCGGCGAAAATATATGTTTCGAGATAAATTTCCGACTTGGCAGTGTCGAACGCATCGATCAGCGCCGGGAAATACTCCGCGCCGCAATATAAAAGCTGGATATCGTTTTGACCGATAAAGCTGACCGAGCGCATGAGTAGGGGCAACCTTGCAATGAATGACAGGCGGGCATGGGCGGCATTGCCGTGTATTTTTCGGACGCACGCAGTCGCCCGTTTTTATCGCGCTTATCGATGGCCGATCAGGCCGGCATTATTTCAACTGCAGGTCCGCGACTATGGGCGCATGATCCGACAGCCTGGTCCATATCCCACCATGCAGCACTTCGGCTGATTTTACCTTGAAGCCGCGCACATAAATCCGATCCAGTTGCAGAAAGGGCATCGCCGCCGGAAAAGTGCGCGCCGGCTGTATCTTGGTGCCACGACCACCCAACTGACGTAAATAGGTACCGAAGCCACGGCGCGAGAGATTTTCATCGAACACTTCCGTTACATCCAGACGTTCGCGCAACTCTTCGCTCAGGCGATTGCCCCAATCGTTGAAATCGCCGGCGATGATGATAGGCGCACCATCCTTGACTGAAGAAGATACGGCTTCGATCAGGGCCGCCGTCTGGCGCTTTCTGCTGCCGGCAAACAAACCCAGATGGATGACGAAGCAATGCACCTCTGCTTCCGGCGCTCTCACCACGCAATGCAAAATACCGCGCGACTCGTATTTGTGATCGGAAATATTCTGATTGCGCGACGATAAAATCGGAAAGCAGCTCAGCAATGCATTGCCGTGATGGCCGTGGTCATACACGGCATTCATGCCATAAGCGCATTGATGCGAATCGCCGGCGAGAAAATCCTGTTGCGACAATTCCGGCCAATCGGTTGCGTGTTTCAGCGCATGCAAATCGTGACGACCCTGCACTTCCTGCAGGAACAGCACATCCGATTGCATCGCATTGATGGCTTGCTTGAGCGCGTGGATGCGTGGCCGGGCCCCGAACGAGGACACGCCCTTGTGTATGTTGTAAGTCGTAATGCGTAGTTTCATGCAGTCTGAGCCTGACTATTCAATAAAATCGAAATGGAAATACCCATGGCATCCGCCTGCCCTATTTATGGCCGATACGACTGGTTTCAACATGATGAGGCAGCAACAGAATCGCCTCGGCATTCGAGGCTGAAAAACATTTGTCGGCAGCTTCCCTGTACGGCAGCCACATGAAATTCAAATGCTCGCGCGGTGCCAGCACCACGGGAATCTCGCGCGGCACCAGCAAACCAAACACATGTTCGGTATTTTTTTTCACATTCGGCGCATAACGATGCTGCCATACAGGGTAGATATCGTAGACGTTGGAAAGTTGCCAATCTCTGAGATTTTCCAGCGAAACATGATCAGGCGATGTCAGCAGGTCTTGTTCAGAAGGCAAATTTCGCACGGCAATGCCGGTTTCCTCCGCCACTTCCCGCACCGCCGTTTCCAGGAAAAGTTCGTCCACGCTATCCTTGGAACCGGTCACGGACTGCCAGTAGCCCGGCTTGTCGGCGCGCTCGATCAGCAATACTTCAAGATCGATAGTGTGTATGACAACCAGAACGGATTCGGGGATTTTGTAAGGCCGACTCATGGCAAATCTTTACTTTCGGATAGCGGCTCGCAAGCGCATCAAAACAGGGAGAAACAAAAAAGGCGCGGAATTCCGCGCCTTTTTATTATGCCGTAAAAATACGATCAGCCTTTGACAACCGGTTCGACATTGCGCAGGCGGATATGCAATTCGCGCAATTGCTTCTCATCGACTTCCGACGGCGCTTGCGTCAGCAGACACTGCGCGCGCTGGGTTTTCGGGAAAGCAATCACGTCGCGTATCGATTCGGCGCCGGTCATCATCGTGACGATGCGATCCAGTCCGAATGCGAGGCCGCCGTGCGGAGGCGCACCGTATTGCAATGCGTCGAGCAGGAAGCCGAACTTGAGTTGCGCTTCTTCTGCACCGATTTTCAAGGCGCGGAATACTTTGCTTTGTACTTCGGCGCGATGGATACGTACCGAACCGCCGCCCAGTTCCCAGCCGTTCAAGACCATATCGTAGGCTTTGGAAAGGCATGCACCCGGATTGGTTTCCATCAAATCTTCATGGCCGTCTTTCGGCGCGGTGAAAGGATGGTGCGTTGCCGACCAGCGCTGATTGTCCTCGTCGTATTCGAACATAGGGAAATCGACGACCCACAGCGGACGCCATTCGTCGTCGAACAAACCATTCTTCTTGCCGAAATCGCTGTGACCGACCTTGACGCGCAGGGCGCCGATCGCATCGTTGACTACCTTGGCCTTGTCCGCACCGAAGAAAATCAGATCGCCGTCTTGCGCGCCGGTTGCTTCGATAATTTTTGCCAATGCTTCGTCATGGATATTCTTGACGATAGGCGATTGCAAGCCGTCACGGCCTTTGGCTTTCTCGTTGACCTTGATGTAAGCCAGACCCTTGGCGCCATAGATCGCGACGAACTGGGTGTAGGCATCGATCTCGGAACGCGGCATCGCGCCACCGCCCGGTACGCGCAAGCCGACCACACGGCCGTTTTCCATATTGGCTGCGCCGGAAAACACCTTGAATTCGACATCTTTCATGATGCTGGTCAGATCGGTGAATTCCAGCTTGACGCGCATGTCCGGCTTGTCGGAACCGTACATGCCCATCGCGGTTGCGTAATCCATCACAGGGAAAGGATTCGGCAAATCGACGTTGAGACAGTTCTTGAAGACCAGGCGAATCATGCCTTCAAACAGATCGCGAATTTCCTGCTCATTCATGAACGAAGTTTCGCAATCGATCTGGGTAAATTCAGGCTGACGATCGGCACGCAAATCTTCATCGCGGAAGCATTTGGTGATTTGGTAGTAGCGATCGAAGTTGGCAACCATCAGCAATTGCTTGAACAACTGCGGCGATTGCGGCAACGCGAAGAAGTGACCGGCGTTGACACGCGACGGCACCAGGTAATCGCGCGCACCTTCCGGCGTCGATTTGGTCAGCATCGGCGTTTCGATATCGATGAAGCCTTGCGCATCGAGGAACTTGCGCACTTCCATCGTCACCTTGTAACGCAGGCGCAGATTGTTTTGCATTTGCGGACGGCGCAGATCCAGTACGCGATGGGTCAGGCGTGTGGTTTCAGACAGATTGTCGTCGTCCAGCTGGAACGGTGGCGTAACGGAAGGATTCAACACTTCCAGTTCATGCGCCAGCACTTCGATCTTGCCCGAAGTCAGATTGCTGTTGGTCGTGCCTTCAGGACGATGGCGTACAACGCCGGTGATGCGCAGGCAGAATTCGTTACGCACCGCTTCCGCAGCCTTGAATACATCGACGCGATCCGGATCGCAGACGACTTGCACCAGGCCTTCGCGATCGCGCAGATCGATGAAAATGACCCCGCCATGATCGCGACGACGATGGACCCAGCCGCACAGGCTGACGGTTTGGTCGAGCAGCGCTTCGGAAGTGAGGCCGC